>DICP01000018.1:9760-10979 GCA_002417685.1 Candidatus Mesolinea sp. UBA5823 | reverse complement strand
GCCAACACCCCCGGACCAATAGCGTTGATTGCCCGTGCAAGCTCTGGTTCGATCTCAGCTTTATCCACATTCGTATAAGCAGCAGCGTTGATAATGATATCGGGTTTAGTATTCCTAATCAGCTCACGTAAACCCGCACTATCAGACAAATCAACAGTGGGATAGTCCAACCCAATTAGCTCACCCAAAGGTGAACAGGTGCGCAGCAACTCCCACCCCACCTGACCGTTCGTTCCGATTTGTAAGATCTTTTTCACTTACATAACCTTTCCAAAATAACCTAATAAATACTGCCCATATTCATTGCTGGTTAGCGGCTCCCCCAGTTTTGAGAGTAATCTTAGTCGAAATAGCCAATGCGGTGGGCGATTTCTTCCACGCAGAAGTTATTATGCTCTGTCTCTCTTCCACTGACTGTGCAACCTTGAAAGCCTGTTGCAAGCTTTTATGCATGCCGTCTGTTAGCCAAGTTGCGCCGCGTCCTAGCACTTTTACCAGAAATTCACTTTCATTAAGATCACGATTGTTGNNGTTTTTCCTCCACGCTGATTGCCTTCCCATTTTCAACAAATTCTACCATACCATGAGTATCAGGATATTTTTTAGGTAAGCATAACTCGGACGTGCGCCAATACCGCGCGGATCTTTCGAACGTATTGTTTTAACTAGCGCTCAGTGCGACTGAGTTGATTGGTCATCCCCGCTGCAGAATTGCCATTGTTTCTAAATGATAGGTCTGCGGGAACATATCAAAGAGATGTAAATCCTCTAGTTTATACCCGGCAGCACAGAGACGCTTCAGATCGCGGGCTAAGGTGCTTGGGTCGCAGCTAATGTAAACGATGTGCTCAGACGATAGCTTTTCCAAGCTCTCGCGTGCTCTGGGGTGCAGACCGGCGCGCGGCGGGTCAAGGAGTACTAAGTCTAAAGATGGGAGCTCATCCATTAGCGCGGGCAGGACTTGCTCGACTGGTCCCTCATAGAGGCGCACGTTATCGTAGGAGTCTAAATTGTTGGCAAAGTCAAAGCAAGCTGAAGGTGAACTCTCGATAGCGATGAGCTCGCGGCTATGCTCTGCCAAGAAGAGGCTGAAGAGCCCTGCACCGGCATAGAGCTCCAGCGTGTTAAGGGCAGGCTTTTGCGGCAGATGTGCTAGCACGTGCTCTACCATCTTTTCTGCCACCTTAAGGTTCACTTGAAAGAACGATTCCGGAGAGAG
>DICP01000018.1:4681-9729 GCA_002417685.1 Candidatus Mesolinea sp. UBA5823 | reverse complement strand
CTCGTCGTTACCTTCCAGCACCAGCATCAACTCACCAAAGCTATCCTCACGCAAGGTTATGCGTGTAAGCCCAACCTCTGCACCGAGGTCAATCTGTGGCCAAAGTGCATTGATCCCCTCTGTAGGCAGATGGCATTCCTGAATTGGCACAACGCTTTTGCCTTCTATGTCTATAAACCCTAAACCGCCTTCTGGGGCTGGATGAAATTGCACCTGGTTGCGGTAATTCCACGGAGAAGGGCTGGAAGTAATTCCACTGATGGGTAGAGCGCTGAAGCCGCCCAGGCGATCCATCTGGTCCTGCAGGATGGCGAGCTTCGCTTGCAGCTGGGCATCGTAGGGGATATGTTGGTAGTGGCAGCCCCCACAAGTGCCAAAATGTTTGCAACGAGGTTGGATGCGCTCGGGTGCAGCCTCCAGGAGGTTGATCAGCCTGCCACGAGCAAACTTCTTTCCCTCCTGGACGATCTGGAGCTCCACCACTTCTCTAGGAAGGGTGAAAGGCACAAACACTGCACGTCCATCCGGCAAGCGCCCAATGCCATCGCCACCATAAACCAATTTATCGATCTGAATGCGAACTTTTTCTGCCAAAATTACTCCAATAAAAAGCCTGGAGGCTTTCCAATGCACTCCAGGCTCTTGAGCGTCAGCTGAAGTTCAGGCGATCTTCAGGTATTCCTCAAAAGCGTCCAACAGCTGGTTGACGTCATCCATGGTTGTATCGCCCATGGTGGCGATGCGGAAAGTTTTGTTCTTCAGATCGCCATATCCATTGGCAATGCGCATGCCTTTGGTCAGCAGGAATTTATTCAATCCTGAGATGTCAATTTCGCGGGTGTTTTGAATTGTTGAAACGGTCTTGGAACAATACTCTGACTTTGCCAAAGCTGGCATATCGTGCGCCAGCATCCAGCTTTGCACGCGCTGTGCCATAGCGGTATGGCGCGCCCAACGGTTTTCTAAACCTTCAGCGAAGATGCGTTCTAATTGCTTGTCTAATCCATAAATGATCTGCATTGTCGGGGTCATAGGGGTGCTGTCTTTGATACGGTGCTTTTCGAGCAGCAGCAAGTCAAAGTACCAGCCGCGGTTAGGAACGGTTTCGGCTTTCGCCATCGCACGCTCAGAAACTGCGGCAAAGGACATTCCAGGTGGGAGCGCTAAGCATTTTTGCGAAGAAGTTAGCACAAAATCCAAACCCCAGGCGTCTGTTTCGATTTTTACGCCGCCCAGTGATGAAACTGCATCCACCATAATGAGCGTATCTGGGCTGATCTCATGCACAACGGCTGCCAGCTCTTTGACTGGGTTTTCAACACCAGTGGAAGTTTCGTTGTGCACAATCGCAACAGCTTCGTAATGCTTGGCTTTGAGAGCAGCGCGCAACATCTCGGGGGTGTGGGCTTCACCCCAAGGCACATCCAGCCGATCTACGGATTTGCCATTGGCAACGCCAACTTTGTACCATCGGTCCGCAAAAGCGCCATTTACTAGGACGAGCACATCTTGGGCAACAAGGTTGCGCATAGCAGCCTCTTGCATTCCAGAACCGGAAGCAGGAGGCTGAAAGACGCGGTTTTGGGTAAGAAAGACTTTCTGCATGCCCTCGGCGGTGCGCCGGAAAAGCTCATCAAATTCCTTGCTTCGGTGTGGGATCATCGGCTGGGTCATGGCTTGCATCACTTCTTCGGACACATCCACAGGCCCGGGAATAAACATATGGCTCATTGTTTCTCCTTTTAGAGCTATTGGTTAGGTGTTAATGCTTGAAATTTAGACTTTTTTAGGTGAGGTGATTATTGTCTATACTCAGGCATAGCTCCTCTCTATAAGTTGTTGTGACTGTATTATACTTCTTGATTGACAGAAGATGATGTTGTAATCGGAAATTTATCTTATTCCAAGCAGAAATTTGCACTTGCACGTTTGAAAAAGACTATTTATAATTATTTTTTATTGGGTGGTTAGCTCAGTTGGTTAGAGCGTTGCGTTGACATCGCAAAGGTCGTAGGTTCGAGTCCTATACCACCCATTGGAAATCAATTTCCAGGCGTCCAACATTTGAAATAAGAGGCGCTTTAATAATTTCTCGAGTTGTAAATTTGGCTGCCATTCCTAATTCTTAGGATTAGGTGTAAGTCCGATCACTTATCCAACATTTTTGCAGATTTTCAACCAATTAACAGAACATAACCAGAAGGATAGAACGCAAATTATTTACTATAGGAGGTAGACGGAAAATAATAACCTAAAAATGTCCATAATTTTTGTCGTTTGTTAATAGTTTAAAAAGATTGAGGAGAAGAGATGAAAAAAACAACTGTATTCGCATTTAGCCTATTGATCGTGCTAAGCATGTTATTGTCAGCATGCGGTGGATCGGCAACCGCTACGGAAGTCCCCCCCGCAGAAGAAACTAAAACTGAAGCTCCGGCAGAGACCGAAGCCCCTGTTAGCCAAAAAGACACTTTTATTTTTGGGCGCGGTGGCGATTCGGTCCAACTGGATCCAATCCTCGTAACGGATGGAGAATCTTTCCGCGTCACAGGGCAGATTTTGGATTCCTTGTATAAATTTGAGCAAGGGACCACCAATCCCGTCCCAGCTTTGGCGGAATGTACCCCCAATGAAAATGCCAGTGTCTGGACGTGCAAATTACGCGAAGGCGTTAAATTCCACGATGGGACCGATTTTAATGCCGATGCGGTAATTTTTAACTTTGACCGCTGGCGCTTTACGGATCATCCCTATCATTTCCCCAGCCAAGTGTTTGAATATTATGAGGCAATGTGGGGTGGTTTCGATGAGAATAGCAAAATCACCGCAGTGAACAAAATAGACGATTTGACCGTTGAATTTGTGTTGGTTGAGCCTATGGCACCTTTCTTGGCGAACCTGGCGATGGATTCATTTGCTATATCGAGCCCGGCTGCAATTCAAGCTGCCGGCGAGGCTTACGGCACCCCAACTGTTGGTGCTGTCGGTACTGGTCCATATAAGTTTGTTTCTTGGGAAGAAGGCACCGAGATTAAACTGGTTGCGAACGAGGATTACTGGGGAGAAAAACCCAAGGTCAAGAATGTTATTGTGCGGGTGATTCCCGATGATTCGGCTCGCTTCTTAGCTTTGCAGGCTGGTGATATCGACGCTCTGGAGCAAGCTGTGGTGGAAGACCTGAATACAGCTGAGAACGATCCAAACCTGCAAGTGCTCACGCGCCCAGCTCTCAATACGAGCTATATTGCCTTTAACTTCAAGATTGAAGAATTCCGTGATATTCGCATCCGAAAAGCTATTGCCCATGCAATCGATAAGCAAGGTTTGATTTCCAACTTCTTTGGAAAATATGGAACTGTAGCGACTAACTTCTTACCGCCACTTTTGCTCGGCCATAACCCGGATATCGAGGACTGGGCTTATGACCCCGAACTCTCGAAATCCTTGCTGGCTGAAGCCGGCTTCCCGGATGGCTTGAGCGAGGTAACAGTTGCAGAAGACGTCATGGATGCCGATGGAAACGTGGTCTATTCAGCTGGGCAGAAGATTCCCTTGAGGCTGTATTACATGCCTGTCACGCGCTTCTACTTCCCAGCCCCGAAGGAAATTGGCGAAGCCATGGCAGCGAACCTTAATGCTGCTGGCATCAAGGTTGAACTTTACCTGGAAGGCGATTGGCCAACGTACTTGGGTTCCCGCCGTAATGGCCTCTTGATGGGTTTGTATATGCTCGGCTGGGGTGGCGATAACGGCGACCCCGATAACTTCCTTGGCTACTTCTTTGGTAACGCACAGGAACCGGTTGCGATGGAAGGCTGGTACCAGAACAAGGAACTTGCTGATCTCCTTGACCGAGCCGTGACCCTGCCTGACCCTGAAGCCCGTGCTGAGCTATATCGGCAGGCTGAGCAGATTTTGCACGATGAAGTTGCCCGAATTTGGCTTGGTCACAATAACACCCCGCTGATTCTTTCAGCCAAGGTGCAAGGGTACGTTCCACAGCCAGTCGGTGCAGAGAATTTCGAGTACGTATTCTTCTCGGAATAATCTGCGTGGTGAGGCGTCAACCCATAAAAATTAGCTAAATTGGATGAGGGGCGGTCTTGCACCGCCTCTCATTCTTAGTATCTTAGGAGCGAGGTAACCTTGGGTAAATACATACTCAAAAGGCTCATTACAGTAATTCCTACATTAATTGGGGTGACATTGATCATCTTTCTGTTCCAACGCCTGATTCCAGGCGACCCAGCTGTGGCGATGCTGGGGGAACATGCTTCTGAGGAAAATGTTGCCCGTATTCGTGAGCAATTTGGCTTAGACAAACCACCTTTTTTAAATCGCGACGCTTTGGTGGAAGGAGATTTGGCTGGCTTTTTTGATAGCCAATATGTTCGCTACTTTGACCGGCTGCTCCATTTCGATCTTGGTGATTCGATTCACCGGCGCATTCCTGTGGTAGATACCATAAAAGAGCGCTTCCCGGCTACCATTGAATTGGCATTAGTAGCTATGTTAATTGCCTTAATTGTCGGCATCCCGATTGGAATTCTATCCGCGGCAAGGCGAAACTCACTGCTTGATGGGGTGACCAGAATTGGATCACTTATCGGGGTCTCTATTCCAATCTTTTGGCTTGGAATTATGGAAATCATGTTTTTTTCTGTAATGCTTAAATGGCTGCCTTCTGGAGGCAGGCTTAGCCCTGGGATGACCATTGAACCAGTTACAAATTTACTCCTTCTAGATGCTTTGCTTACCGGGAATGGGCCTGGTTTTTGGGATGCACTAAAGCACATCATCATGCCGGCAATTGCTTTAGCGACAATTCCGACTGCAATAATTACCCGTATGACCCGCTCAAGCATGTTAGATGTTTTACAAGAAGATTACATTCGCACAGCCTCAGCGAAAGGATTAGGAGAGCGGGTGGTGCTCTTCCGGCATGCCCTGAAAAATGCTTTCTTACCCGTGATTACCATTATCGGTATTCAAATTGGGTCTTTATTAGCGGGGGGCGTGCTCACAGAGACGATATTCTCTTGGCCGGG
>DICP01000018.1:0-4659 GCA_002417685.1 Candidatus Mesolinea sp. UBA5823 | reverse complement strand
TTATTGATTGCAATTGTATTTTTGCTGGTGAACTTACTCGTGGATATCTCATATGCAATCTTAGACCCGCGTATAAGTTATGAATGAGGGTGGCAGAATGACAGAGATTATCTCAGAAGATCAATTGCTTACAGAATTCGCAGTCCGCGAGCATCGTTCACTCTGGTTAGATGCCTGGCGACGCCTTATTTCTAACCGTACAGCCATTCTCGGCTTAGTAATTGTGGCGATTTTTTTGCTCACAGCTATAGGTGCGCACTTTTTTTGGGAGTACGACCCAACCGTTGACCTTGACTACAACGCAAAGCTCTTAGCCCCCACATTTGTGAGAAGTGAGGAGAGTGATCAACTTCACATTTTTGGGACAGACAAACTTGGGAGGGATATCTTCCGCCGTGTGGTGCATGGGGGCTGGAATTCGCTTCGCGTGGGGATCATTGCGGTTAGTATTTCACTATCCATCGGTGGGATATTAGGTTTGCTTGCCGGCTTTTTTGAAAGCACTCACTTGAATGGCGTCGAACAAGCTGTGCTTACTTCGCTTTTGGGGCTTGGCTGCGGTGCACTACCCGCTTGGATCGCCAACCAGCCTTTCCAAGCGTTATTATTCATGCTATTAGGTTTAGGTTCAGCCCTATTCAGCACATTTATGGCTCAAAGTCCGTATTTAAGGAAAGTCTTGTTTGGTGTGATCGGCATGGCAATTGGAGGGTTACTGGGCTTATTGGTTGCACCGCTCGTGGGATTGGTATGTGCTGTGGTTGGATTGGGAATTGGCATCATACTGGCGAAACCAATTAGCGGAAAGGCCTTCTCAAGTTTTACAATGCGGGTGATGGACATAATCTTGTCCTTCCCCAGTTATTTATTGGCAATTGCTATCGTGGCTTTCCTCGGACCTGGGCTAGAAAAAGGAATGCTCGCCATCGGATTTGTCGGGATTCCGGTTTATGCGCGTTTGGCACGTTCAGCTGTGCTTTCGGTGAGCCAAAAAGAGTACGTCTTAGCCTCGCAATCTATTGGAGAATCGCATGGGCGCATTCTCTTTCGTCACATTGTGCCGAATATCCTCTCCCCGATCATTGTTCAAGCTACGATGGGTTTGGCTGATGCAATCCTCTCTGCGGCAGCGCTTGGCTTCTTGGGTCTAGGAGCTGTGCCGCCCATACCCGAATGGGGAGCGATGTTAGGTGATAGCTATAAGTATCTCTCCAGCGGAGCGTGGTGGGCGGTGCTTTTCCCGGGATTAGCAATTATGTTTAGCGTTTTAGGATTTAACTTACTCGGGGATGGGCTGAGAGATGCTTTAGACCCCAAAATGAGGTTGTAAGATGACCGCAAACACTTTAAGCCAACAATCCATAAATTCCCCGCTGCTCAGAGTATCAAATCTGCAAACCAGATTTCACACGCAGGATGGTGTGGTACATGCTGTCAATGGGATTTCTTATCACTTAGATTCGGGTGAGATTTTAGGCGTTGTGGGGGAAAGCGGCTGCGGCAAAAGCGTCCACGCACTTTCGATTATGCGCCTGATCCAAATTCCGCCGGGTGAAATTGCGGATGGTGAAATTTGGTTTGAGGGACGGGATCTTCTGAAACTCAGCGAAAATGAGATGCGCCATCTGCGCGGACGGGATATTGCAATGGTTTTTCAGGATCCGATGACTTCACTCAACCCTGTTTTTACAGTGGGTTTTCAAATCTGTGAAGCTTTGATGCTGCACATGAATATGACCCGAAAACAAGCCAGAGAACGAACCATTGAACTCTTGAACTTAGTCGGAATTCCTGAGCCCACCAAACGGATCGATAACTACCCGCATCAGTTCTCGGGGGGTATGCGTCAACGCGCTATGATTGCGATGGCGCTATCTTGTGAGCCAAAATTGCTGATTGCTGACGAGCCAACGACCGCCCTGGATGTTACCATTCAAGCCCAAATTATCGATTTAGTTATGAAATTACAAAAAGAAATGGGCATGTCCGTCATGTGGATCACGCATGACTTAGGCATCGTGGCTGAGATGGTGCATAAGATCAATGTGATGTATGCTGGTTTTATAATCGAGGAAGGGCTCGTGGATGATATTTATGATGAAACCTTGCACCCTTACACAAAAGGACTATTGGGCTCCCTGCCCAGCATCGACGAAGCCCCTGGCACCAAACTGGTCTCCATCCCAGGCCTACCACCTGATCTGATTGCTTTGCCAAGCGGATGTCCATTTTATGCTCGTTGTACTTATAGGCAGGACCATTGCCGGGAAGAGCGCCCAGTGCTGGAAACAGTAAACGCAAATGGACATGCTGTGGCGTGTTGGCGTTGGCGGGAGATCTAATTGAGGAAGAATTATGTCGCAAAATAAACGGTTGCTTCAAGTAAAGAATTTAAAAAAATATTTTCCAATCTCTTCCGGCGTGTTATTTAACCGGCAGAAGCGATACGTGAAAGCGGTGGATGACATCAGCTTTGAGGTGTATGATGGCGAGACCTTAGGCCTGGTTGGGGAAACAGGCTGTGGAAAAACCACTGTTGCACGTACTTTGCTCCAGCTCTACCGCCCAACCTCTGGGCAGATCTTGTTCGACGGGATCAATTTGACCGAATTGCCTGAAAACGAAATGCGCAAGATCCGCAGCCGGATGCAGATGATTTTTCAGGATCCGTATGCGTCGCTCAACCCGCGCATGACCGTCGGGTCAATTATTTCTGCCCCGCTGGATGTGCATACTCAAATGTCTCGCAACGAGAAACGCGAAAAGGTGCAAGAACTTTTACAACTTGTTGGGCTGAACCCTGACTTTGTCAACCGCTACCCGCACGAATTTTCTGGCGGGCAGCGCCAACGGATTGGCATTGCCCGAGCCCTTGCCCTGAACCCAGACCTGGTTGTTTGCGATGAACCAATATCCTCTTTGGACGTCAGCATCCAAGCGCAGGTGGTCAATTTGCTGGAAGAGCTGCAAAACAGATTGGGAATGACTTATATCTTTGTGGCGCACGATTTGAGCATGGTGCGGCACATTAGTGATCGCATTGTGGTGATGTACTTAGGAAAAGTGATGGAACTGGCTGACCGCAATGAAATCTATTTGCGCCCTCAACATCCCTATACCAAAGCACTCATGTCTGCTGTCCCCATCCCTAACCCTAAGAAGGCACGGTCTCGCCAAAGGATTATCTTACAAGGCGATATCCCCAGCCCTATCAACCCACCCAAGGGATGTAACTTCAATACGCGCTGCCCGATCGCCCAGGATATCTGTTTTAAAGAAGAGCCGGTTTATCGCGAGCTTGCGCTGGGGCATTTCATCGCCTGCCACTTTGTATAAGCAGGTTAAGTTCAACTTTTTCGCTGCACCTAAACAGTACTTTCTTAGTGGAACTTGGCTGTTTCCTTGACTCTCATCGTTTAATTCGTTGATCGGAGCCGTGTGCAAACACCCCAGAGGTCGTAGGTTCAGGTCCTTTGGCGCTCATTGAACTCCCCTTCGTGTGGGGTGTTTTTATTTTCCTAACGTTTGTTGAGTACTATGGCATTTCCAGCATTTGCTGCAGCGTGTAGCCAGGCGGACGCATAGAGATGCCCTCGATATTGGGTGGAAGCATGCGTGGCAGGCATAGCGGGCGCGGATCGAGCCAACTGGTGAAGTTTTGCTCCATCGGCTTGGTGACTCCGCCCCAAGCTAAGGTGATCCCGAGCGTACTGATGGTATCCGGATAGGCACTGCAGGTTTCGAAAGGCCAGGCTAAGGCGTAAGGCGTGAGCCCCATTTCCGCTTGCATGTCACGTATTGAGCGCTGTAGGTCTTCCGTTTGCTCGGCAGGCGTAATCTGGCCGAAATCCTGGTGAGAGTAGGAATGCGTACCGAAGGTAAAGTAACCGGTTTCTAATGCTTCGTTGAGGTCTTCCCAGCAGCTGCCACCCCAGCACACCCCGCTTTCCATCGCGCCGGTCCAGATGAAGGCAATCATGTGCGGAGCGTAGCCATACTGCGCTTCCAGGTCCGCAAAGGTGCTGGCGATGGAGAGCAAAGACGCGGCATGTTCGTCGCTAATATCGGTGGTGAAAATGACGGAGCAGCTGGGCAGCGCGAGCCAGCCCTGCACAAAACCTTCCACCTCGTGCAGCGTGGCAAAGTGATAATCCTGCTGCATCAGGTATTCCACTTGCGCGCGGAAAGCCTGGGGGTTCATGCTGTATCTGCCGTCATACATATTATAGGAATCCCCATGGTATTCCAGAGTCAGGATGTCTTGGGCGCTGCAGCAGATGTCCAGGCGCGCCTCGAGCTGCTGCCAGTAAGCATCGCTCAGGTAAGCTGCTTGCTCGTCGCCATAGGTTTGCATGCGGGCAGTGATGCGCTCGCGGGCGGTATCGCTGGGCAGCTCTAATGTTGCGGTTGAGGTGGGCTGGGGCAGCGGGGTGATGGCAGCGATGGGTGGCTGGGTGGGCAGCTCTGTGGGTGGCTGGAGCGTTGCCGTTGCGCACAAAGCCAGTAATATAGTCCTTCAATTCATCACAGAAGGCAAACTGGATGTTGTAACAGTTGTTCCCAGGCCTTTTTGGATTGTATCCTTTCGCGTAGCACTCTTCGAGTGACAGCGCCTTCCTGATGGCCTTCTACGTTGACCACACTGCTGTCAATATCGAT
>DICP01000036.1 GCA_002417685.1 Candidatus Mesolinea sp. UBA5823 | reverse complement strand
GTACCTTACCCTACGGGTACCTGCAGGTTTTTAACTCTCAAGCCATAAAAAAACGCCCGAATGGGCGTTCGAGAGTGAGAATGCCGAGCCACAGAATCGAACTGTGGACCCTGCGATTTTCAGTCGCATGCTCTACCAACTGAGCTAGCTCGGCTTTTACCTGACTTGTGGCGTGATTTTAACAATAAGCCATAGGAATGTCAAGCAAGCGGCGTGGAGCGTGGGTCTTCAGAATATTATATGACCTTGTTGAATAAGAGAACATTCCCTTACAGCTATTCTGCATGTTATAAAAATCTCGCTCTATAAACCACAACCGCCGCCAGAAGATTGTAGCGGCGGATGATATCAATTTAACAATTTAATGGCGAGCTTTTTATCTGCCTTTCAGCACGGCCTTTTTCACTTCTAGCAAACCCATGATGACCAACATCACCCCAGCAATGGCGATAAGCTGAGTGAAAGGAATAGTAGTTAGGTTGAGCTGCCGGCCAACAGTAGGTAAATATACCCCCACCACCAATAGAGCAATAGCTGCCACCGCCCAAATGTTCATCACACTGTTGCTAAATAATCCAAGCGATAACACGGATTCGCGGTCAGAGCGGGAGACAAAAGCCAAGAAAATATGTCCAAAGATCCAGGCGGTAAAGGCAAATGTCTGTGCCACCAGCTGATCCATCCCTTGCCCACGCGCAAACAGGTACACGCCCGTCACGCCAGCAAAGAGGAACACGCCGTTGAGCAGGATATCCCGCACCACGCGTTTACTCAGCACGGGCTCTTTGGGGTTGCGCGGAGGCCGCGAGTAAATATCTTTTTCTTGCGGTTCTGCTACAAAGCCAGCCGAAGCCGCCAAGTCCATGAAAAGCTCCAACAAAATAATCTGGATGGGGGCCATGGGCATCGGAATACCAGCAATGACTGGCAGCAGGAAGATTAATATCAGGGCGACCTTCACCGAGAGGTAATACTTGATGCCCTTTTGCAGGTTATCAAAGAACTTGCGACCTTCAAAGATGGCCTTGGTAATGGTGATGTAGTTATCATCCGCCAGCACCACGTCAGCAGCCTCCTTGGCTACGTCCGTGCCGCGTAAGCCCATCGCAATGCCGATGTCAGCGCTCTTGAGCGCCAAAGAGTCATTGATGCCATCCCCAGTAACCGCCACAACTTCGCCGTTCTTTTGCAGCGCCTGCACAATGCGGTATTTATGCTGTGGGGAAGTACGCGCAAAAACAGAAACCTTCTTGACCGTCTCTTGTAAGGTCTGATCGTCGAGTTTATCGAGGTCCTCGCCCGTCAGCACCTGATCGGCGGCAATTCCCACTTGCTTAGAGATAGACGCTGCAGTAAGGGGATGATCACCTGTAACCATCAGAGTGCGGATGCCCGCCTGGGCAGCGCGAGCGATTGTTTCCTTCACGCCACTGCGCGCGGGGTCTTCAAAGCTGATGAGTCCGCCCAGCTCCAAGCTGGTTTCGAGCTCGGCAAAATCCAGGTCTTTTTGCTCTTGGCTCAATTTTTTATGCGCCACGGCAATTACCCTGCGGCCCTGGGAGGTTTCTTCAGCTAACTTTTGGCGCACATCTTCGCTCACCTCTGCACACATGCCAATGACTTCCTCCGGTGCGCCACTCACAAAGAGGTCATAACCCTCTGCGCCTTGGCGGATAATGGTCTTAGTCTTGCGGCCATTGCCAAAGACGCGTTGGCGTACGATTTCACCCTCTGCCTCAGCGACATTCAGCTCCTTAGCTTTATCCTTAATGGCCTGATCCATGGGGGAGAGCGAATAGGCCGTGAGCGACCCTAAAGCATCAGCAAGGATTTCTTCTTCTTTATGTGGATAGAGTAAAGCAATCCTCATGCGGTTTTCAGTAATGGTGCCCGTCTTATCGGTCACGATTACCGTGGCATTGCCCAGCACTTCGGCTGAGTTTATTTTCTTGACCAAAAAATTATTCTTCGAAAGTGTATAGGAACCTAAGCCCAAAACCATCGTGATGACAATCGGCAGCTCTTCCGGGATCGTAGCAAAAGCCAAGGAGAGTCCGGTGAGAACCATCGTGCGCGGATCTTGCCCGCGGATTATCCCAATTATGGGGATAGCAACGGAGAAGAACGCGGCTACATAAACTAACTTGCCCGCCAATGAGCGCATCGCTTGTTGCAGAGGTGTACGGCGGAAAGGCACCTTTTTGAGGGATTCTGCCACGCCGCCCAGCTTGGTTTGTTTGCCGGTTTCGCGTACCACAGCTAGCCCTTCGCCAGAAACTACGACGGTGCCAGCATTGATTTCGTCCTCCACAGCTTTATCTTGCGGGAAGGATTCGCCCGTGAGTGCTGATTCATCCACTTGCAGGTCAATGCTCTGTAACACTTGCCCGTCAGCCGCCACTTTTGTGCCAGTGGTCAAGACCAGTACGTCGCCAGGCACTACCTGCTCGGAGTCAATTTCGGTCAGTTTGCCATCGCGCATCACTTTGGTCTTAGGCGCCGCGATTTTCTCCAGCGAGGAAATGGCCTTGCGCGCACGGAACTCATTCCAAACTTCTGCCAGCACTAATAGCAAGATCACTACAAAAATGGTTATGGCATCACTAAGCTTGCCCCAAATACTATAGATCACGCCGACCACCAACAGCAGCAAGATCATGGGCTCGGTCACCTCGTGTTTGGCTATGCCCCAAAAGCTGATCTTCTCGGTCTCGAAAATTTGATTGGGTCCATATTGTGCCAACCTCTGCTTGGCTTCTTCTGAACTTAATCCTTTCATCTCATCTTGATTCATAAGATACTCCTTTTAAACAGCGTTAAAAATTAGGATTGCGAAATTTCATTAAACAACTCGCGCACTTTATCAATCGATTCACGCAAGGCCTCTTGACCCGTTGGTGTGACGGTATACGTACGGCGCATTTTACCTTCTACAACTTCACGCTCAGATTGGAGAAACCCTTCTTTTTCCAGACCGTGTAGGATGGGGTAAAGCGTCCCTGGGCTGAGCTGATAACCATGCTGGCTAAGCTCTCGGATCATCTCGAGCCCATAAATCGGGCCTCGAGAAGCATGATAGAGAATGTGCAGGCGCACAAACCCCAAGAAAAAAGTCCGTTTGATTTTATCGGATTTCGTTATCGCCATGCGATAATATTATGACGAATAAATTCCGATGTCAAGAAAAATGTACAGAGGGCATTGAAAAACAATATTCGATCATTGCCTTCGGCGTATTAGATATATACAATTTCGATTTGCCCTCATCCTGCCCTCTCCCAGCGGCTGAATCTAGCCACAAAAAAACCGCTTGGCACTGGGGAAGGGTCCAAGGTTAGGGTAACCATGCTGCCATATTGATAACAGAGTTTTACACAATCAAATCATCCTAAAGGGCAGATTTAGTTTTTCAACACCCTCATATTAATTATTTGGACATTTTCAACACTCTCATGTACAGAAATCATTTTAAAGAAAGAAAATTGCACCCTCTCTATTTTCCAGTACAATAAAGGCAAATCTCTTCCTCAGCGAAGAAATGGAGGCAGTATGAGTCCTTGGATTATTCTTGGCATTGTCACCATCGTGCTCGTAGTTGTTTTAATCGCGCGCACGCTCAATTTTCCAATCCGCAATGAAGAAGTTGAACCGCTTGCTCTCCCCGAGATCGATGGTGAGTCCGTGGCTCAACGCATTGGCTTGGCGGTGCAATACCGCACCATCTCCAACCGTGACCCGAGCTTGGTAGACCCCCAACCTTTCGAGGGCTTGCACGAGCTGTTGCGCACACTCTACCCGCAGGTGCACGAGCAGTTAACCTGTGAGGTAATCAATCATCACGCGCTGCTCTACACCTGGCAAGGCACAAAACCAGATCTCGAGGCTATTTGCTTTGCCGCGCATCAAGACGTTGTCCCTGCGGATGAATCCGAAACATCTGG
>DICP01000116.1:10390-10963 GCA_002417685.1 Candidatus Mesolinea sp. UBA5823 | reverse complement strand
TCGGATGGATCGATCCGCTTGGCAATTATCTGGGAGGGCAAGGAGGTGGAATTTCAATAAATGGAGATGCTCTGCTTATGAACAATATCATTTCCAATAACCATGCAACTTTCAGTGGATCTGGGTTATGCATTACAGGATCTGCACCTGAGCTTTATCACAATACCATTACCTTTAATAGTTTCACGCATGATGGAACTGGTGTTTATGTGGCAGAAGCTTATCCATCTGAACGAGCTGAACCCAAGCTTTGGAACAATATAATCACTAACCAACTTGTGGGAATATACGTAAAGGGTGACGTGACTAATAATGTTGTGATCTCAGATGGAATTCTTTGGTATGAAAACAATGCCAATACTGGTGGTACGGGCACCTTCTTCCTTAGCCATGAATACACAGGGGATCCCATGTACGTTGATGTTGCTGGCAACAATTTTCACATTGCTTTTGATTCAGCTGCTATTGATCACGGTGTATTGACCAATATTAACTCTGATTTTGACAAGGAACCACGGTTTGGGATTGCGGACTTGGGTGCAGATGAATACTGGGCTCCTGGTATATTAAAGC
>DICP01000116.1:8408-10383 GCA_002417685.1 Candidatus Mesolinea sp. UBA5823 | reverse complement strand
ATTTCGAGTTTCTCTGTCATCAAAGTTGGCCCAAATCCTTGCATGGTGGGTTCACACACAAATTCTCTCACCACATCCCGGGTTTCTATGTCTATCTTTCGATTGCTTGGCTTCCCGCGTTTCCTCGAAACTAATCCTCCATTTCCTTCCTGGCAATATCGTTGCAGGATGCGTCGAAATTACCGTTCACTGATCCCTAGCTTTTCTGCGGCCTCTCATTGTGTGACCCCGTGATCCAACACCCGTTCTACTTCTGTTTTTCGGGCTAATTCCTTACTTGTCATTTCGATTACGCAGTACACTTCGTGTGTCCATTTCATAGTTCCTAATCATAATCAGGGCATTATCACTTTGCTCTTACAAGGGGAAAATTAGTCTACTTGAAATGCTTAAGAGCATTATAATCCCTCTTGTTTTTAGATTAGCTGATCTGAAAAAACATTTTTGGTTGAGAGGCTGTAATGGCAAAACGAAAACTTAAGCGGCAGTTGAACCTGATTCAAGTGGTGATGTTAGGTACTGCCGGAACGATTGCCGCTGAGATCTTTGTGCTTACTGGTCATGCGGCTGGCATCGCTGGCCCGGAAGCGGTTTTAGCGCTCCTCTTAGGGGGCTTTTTAACCTTGAGCATTGCTTTGAATTATTCCGAATTAGCCACGACATATCCTGTTACCGGCGGAGCAATGACTTATGTGGAGGAAGGCTTTGGCAATGGCCTCCTCATGTTCTTAGCAGGGTCATTGGATTGTCTTTCCAGTACTTTTTATGCAGCCCTTTCTGCCGTTGGATTTGCCATATCCTTGAGCGTATTTATTCCAAACCTCCCGATTGTGCCCGTCGCAGTTATTATGATTGCGATTGTGGGCATGATGCATTTGCGTGGGGTGAAAAACGCCGGCAATTTTCAAATTATCTTAGGTGCGTTTTTGTTGATTGTATTTGCCATTTTTATCATTCGCGGATTGACTGATGCCAACGGGTTTAATCGCGAGATTTTCCTTTCCGGGAATGTGGTTTTTGAAAACCAAACTATTTGGCAGGACCTGGGAAGAATGCTGACAACCATAGCCCTTACCTACAATGCCTATGTGGGCTTTGAGGTTATCGCCGATGATGCTGAAGAGGTTTCTAATCCTAGTCGGAATATCCCCCGCGGCATTTTGCTAAGCTTGCTCATTGCTACGGTCGTATACAGTTTGGTCGCCCTGGTGACGATTGGCACTATTCCCTATGACCAATTAGCCGGCTCGACGACTGCGCTTACCGATGCAGCGGCTAAGTTCTGGCCAAATGGGGGCGTACAACTCATGGCTTTAGCTGGAATTGTTGCCACCGTAACTTCAATTAACTCAGCAATGCTCTCAGCCACGCGCGAAGCATATACGCTTAGCCGGGAAAAAGTTTGGCCACGCTTTCTCTCGCGGTTGAGCCGATGGCGCACACCCTATACTGCCATCTTTGTCGTCGTGATTATGAGTGCCTTAGTCGCTGCGATCGGTGTGGTGGATTTGTTGAGTTTTATTTCAAGCACAGGATACCTGTTTGTACTTTTTTGGGCTAGCTTGGCGATGGTGCGGTTGCATAAGAAGTATCCTAATATAGAACGGCCCTTTAAAGCACCTTTTTTCCCGCTTACTGCTTATCTCGCAGCTGGCTCAGCAGTCCTCATTGCTGCCTTTGCTGACCCCAAAGCGTTGCTCTTTTTGGCTGCGGTCATCGCTGTTTTGGCTGGGGTTTACTACCTTTCTCAAACAGCCAAAGCGCGTGCCGAAGTTGCAGAGAAGTTAGAGCAACAAGAGGGTGGCGGGCGCGTGTTGGTTGCTTCGATCCATCGCGATACAGCGGTTAGCTTGGTCCAATTAGCAGTGCGCTTGGTCGATCAACAAGAGGATACGGCAATTTGTGTATTCACAGTATTGAAAACGCCGCTTAATCTGTTTCCAGACCAGGTGCAAAGCTATGTGGAACAGCACAA
>DICP01000116.1:8095-8346 GCA_002417685.1 Candidatus Mesolinea sp. UBA5823 | reverse complement strand
GAACTGGCACGGCATAAAGAAATTACATTGGTGATGTTAGGTTTTCCTAAAGACCAACAGAAAATTAAGACCCCGCATAATATCCTAAAAGAAATTATGCTTAATGCAGAAAGAGACGTGGCGGTTCTGCGCGACCGCGGTTTGCATTATGAACTTAAAAATATTTTGGTGCCGGTTGGAAATGGACCTAATGCCAAGTTGGCGCTGAGGATGGCAAAGGCATTGGCAGTTGCGGAAGACTCTAAGATTGT
>DICP01000116.1:0-7977 GCA_002417685.1 Candidatus Mesolinea sp. UBA5823 | reverse complement strand
GAAGAAGTTCTCCAGCCGCAGCAATTATTTGGTGAGCTTAATGACGCCTTGCTTGAAGAAGCAGAATGTTCGATGTTGATTGTGCGGCAGTATGAGCCGGAAAGGACAATTTGGCTACATAAGCAAATCAAGCGTATAGAGGAATAAGCCATCATGCTATTGCATCCAGGTAAATAAATTTATGGAATATCAATTAACTGAGAATTGGCAAATCAGCTTACCTGACGGGTTTCAGCGCCGTAAGGAAGGCGCGCATGGCATCTTCTGGACACCAGGGTTGACCATGATTACCACAGTGTTTCATTATGAGGGCGAGAGTGAACGCCAAGCATTAATAGAGAATCTGAGGGATAAAGCGCTAAGCGAGGGGCATAAAACCATTGAAGATGCCGAAGATGATGAATTCTTACAGCGCTTTGGTTACTTGCAAATGGAGGAGATCCAGCCTGAGCATAAGCGTTTAGTGCTGCATGCTTTTACGTTAGCACCTCAAAGCTGCTTGCAAACCTCCTTTTATGTTGATCGACCAGAGGATTTTGACACTGCTTTGAAAACCTGGAAGTCAGCGGCTTATACGCCATCTGATTAACAAGATAGTAGGACTTAATTTGACAATACTACCTAGCGTTAAAGCGCACTCAAATAACCCCTGTGGCACAACCACCGTTTCAATGACCCCAAACTCATATGGGCTGTAAGTATTAAGGAATGATACGAAAGAAATTCAGGCTATTAATTCGCTAAAAATCTAACCTGAAAAAGTAACGAAGCGTAACCTTCTTACTTCTTTTCTTTCTTTTCTTTCTTTTGCTTCTTTTCCTTTTTGTCCTTCTTATCTTTCTTGTCTTTTGCCATTTCTTGTTCCCTCTTTTCTAACGCTTCTTTTTTGTGCTCCAACTCTGTTTCTGGATCCCAAAAGCCGATCATTTCTGCATCGGTTTCGAATGAAAGATCAGACCAGTGATTAATATTTAGGCACAGGTAAACCATAGATCCGGTGGGCAATGCCTCCAAGCGCCCATCCAAAAGCTGCATAAAAGCTTCCAAACCGGGATTATGAGAGACAATCATCACGCGTTCTAAGCTATCATCCAAACCTTTAAGGTAATCTATATAAACATCAGGCTCAGCCATATAGAAGGAATCGATAAAGGTGACTTTACCGGGGAATCCGCTTTCCTTAGCAACGATTTCAGCAGTCTCACTGGCACGTAAGGCGGGTGAGGAGATGATTGCTTGAGGAATTAGTTCGTTTTCGCGCAATATTTTGCCAATTTCAGCAGAAGCTGCTTTGCCACGCTTTTTCAGCGGGCGTTCATGATCGGGGATTTTCTTGTCTTTCCAACTGGATTTCCCATGCCGCATCAGTAATAAAGTCTTAGTCATATCTGCTCCAATATCTATGCAACGAAAACTGTACAACTTGAATCATAACATAATTCTGAGTATATTAAGAAAGATTACACTTCGTTTATATCTGTTTATAATGTTCATGGTAATGCAAGTATAAATAATGCAATTATAATGGTTTATTGGGCTTATCCACTGTAGATAAGCCATGATAAAGAAGAAGATATTACATAAATTGAGGAAAACAATGGTGAGAATGAAAAATTTGATTGGTATTTGTGTCATCGGCGGTTTGATTTTGGCAGGCTGTACGGGGCAAACCGTACCCAGCCCTGAGGCGCAGCCAACCCAAGCTCCCCAGGAAAGCGAGACGGTTGGCAGTCTATCCACTGCAGGCAGCGATCTCCCATCGGATTTGCCTCTGGTGTGCAAACCGGTACGCATTAGCTTTGATGAAGGCGGCACAAATCTTACCCTGGAAGGTGGTGTTGCTGGTGATACAACCTGCCGTTATATATTCTGGGGAGAAAAAGACCAACTAATTAACGTAGACTTGCAAAGCACCAATGATGTGTTCCTCTCGATTTTTGATTCCAATGGAAGGGTATTGCAATCGTTTGAGGAGGAGGGGAGTTCCTATCGAGGGTATCTTCCAGCTGACGGTGATTGGTATTTGGATGTGAAAGCAGTACCTTCAGATGCAAATTATTCTTTATATTTGGAATTCCCTGAACGGCTAAACTTCCCAGAAGGGATTTATGAAAAATCTGCAATTGCGACCGTACCAGCGGCAGGTGTTCACAATTTCATTATTTGGGCAGAGGGTGGGCAGAAGCTCAGCCTTGACGTCAAGCCGGCTAATAATTTCATTTTAGAGGTTTTTGAAGTTAACGGCGGTGACGTGTTGCTCTCCACGCAAAGTGGATCCAGCAGCTTTGAGGTGGTTTTGCCCGAATTAGGTGACTATATGGTCAATGTGATTAATCAGACCAATGAGCCGCAAGATTTCAGTTTATCCGTTGAAGTGCGATAGCAAAGCATTCGAACTCGTTTACTTGCTTGTTTCTAGGCTCATACTAACGTTTGGAGCCATAAGCTTGGACAAATTGAATTTGGTATTCGCTTTCTACAGCAGAAGGTATAAATTGGCGGATCCAGTGGACGGATTCTTTGGGAGAAAGCCCCAGCAAGTCTTGGGCTAAGCAGGCACAAAACATACCTGTCCGCCCGATGCCTGCGTGGCAATGGATTGCAATCTTGCGGCTGGCACGGATATATGCTTCGGTCTGTTCTAAAGCTGCATCCCATGTGCCATAAGGCGGAGCGGAGAAATCTTTGACAGGCGCATGCAGCACTTCAATGCCAGCTTGCTGATAGCGAGCTATCAAATCTTGACCGGCAAAGGTCGCAATGTCTTCAAATGTGTTCAGTACTACCACTGTTTGTATACCAACTTGCAGATAAAGATCAAAGACTTCATCGTGGGGGTCGAACAAACTACTGCCTGGCATTACCGAGCGGTATACACAGCCAGCTTGACCATACGGTATCTCCGTGATTAAGGTTGGCTTAGGTCGTTGCATGTAGGCAGGCAAGCGCCAATCCCCTTTCTCGTCCCGCTGAAGTGGAAAGACCGAGATGACTGATTCAAGCGGAAGCGGACTCCCATAGAGATGTGGGAAAGTCATCTGGCCGCCTTCAAGGTTTTCATAAACCAAGGGGATGCCAGTACGCTGGGGGTCAATTTCTAGTACGAGCAACTCAGTGGCTTCATGGAAAATGGTGTTAGCGGTTTTTTCTACTTGATAGAGATCAGAACAGTGAATGAATCCGTCCTTTGAGAAGGCTTGCGGGGTATAGCCGTGATTGGATTGGGCGGTTTTCCATGCTTCGGGGTAAAGGATGTGATAAATCATATGGTAAACCTTCTCTATGTCTCTGAGACTATTCGCTGCTCAGCGATTGCTTTTGGCGTATTGAGCGTAATTGTAACGGCAATGCAGGCATTTGTGCTATAGATAGTAAGGCTTAGGTATGCACATTTATATTATATTAAATACATTATACATTTAGTAATATTGCCTTTACATGAGTCATCCCATGTTATACTCAGCGCGATAAAGTTGTTGGTATACGAACAAGGCATAAAGGAGGTTGCGAGTAAAAAATGAGAGTAAGAGTAAACAAAGATTTATGCAGCGCTTGCGGGGTTTGTGAAGGGTTAGTCCCGGAGGTTTTCAGCTTAGAAACTGAACCTTATGCGGTTGTGCTGCTTGATCCCGTTCCGGAAGAATTGGAAGATCTCGTGCGTGAAGCAGCAGAAAACTGCCCAGAAGGCGCCATTGAGATTGTGGAAGGGGATTGATCCTATTAAATCAATGGTACAATAGGGCAAGAAAATAACCAAACTCTTAAGGAGAAAAAATGAGAGCTTTTGTTGATAAAGATTTGTGTATTGCTTGTGGCGTTTGTGAGAGCATTGCTCCCGAAGTATTCAGCTTAGAAACTGAACCTTACGCTGTTGTGCTGCTTGATCCCATCCCAGAAGAACTAAAAGACGCTGTGCTCGAAGCTCGGGATGAATGCACTGAAGAAGCAATCATCATCGAAGAATAGAATTGCGCTAAAAAATCATTAATACATCGTCTGCTCAGGCGATGTATTTATTTAAGGGGATTTGCGAGGGGGCAATGCATCGAACGCGGTTCCGAACTCGACATTAGAATGGATTCGGTAATATTTGATAGAATAAAGCAGCATTCATGAATTGTTCGAAAAGTTGATCTGCCAGAATTAATTTAATGCCAAAGGCTGATGATCTACCCATTTTACGTACCAAACTTCTGATTCCAGAATTGCGGTACAACTATGTATCCCGGGAAGGACTGCTGGACGCGCTGGATGAACGCAACTTTGGGTATGTCGTTTTAATTTGCGGACCGGCTGGTTATGGAAAGACGACTTTAGCTGCTGAATGGGCGCGGATGCATGGCACGAGCATAGCTTGGTTGAGTCTGGAAGATTCTGATAACGATGTAGATGACTTCACACGATATTTTGCAGCTGTTTTAGAACCTATTCTTAACGATGATCAACTGGGGGGAAAAATCCAGGATAAAGCCAACGGTAACAGCCCAGGCAACACCCTGCATACTTTGATAGTCCACTTAATAAATGTTACTACCCAAGATGATGTGCAGGTGACCTTAGTTTTAGATAATTTTCAATTAATCACTCAGGAACAAATCTTAGCTGAAATTGATTTTCTCTTGAATCACCTCCCACCACACTTAAGGCTCTTTTTATTGACACGGAAGGAGCCAACCTTTTCACTTTCGCGGATGCGGGCTAAAGCACGCCTGCTGGAAATCCGCACGGAGCAATTAGCCTTTAATTTTAGTGAGACGAGCCAATTTTTACGGGTAAGTTTGCAGCGCAAGATTTCAGATGAAGATTTGCTGTTTGCTTATCAGAAAACGGAAGGGTGGGTGTTAGGCTTACAACTTCTGCCCGTAGAATACCTAACTAAAAAGCCGGAAGACGGAAAACTGCTTCAGCTGCATAATGCTCAGGCGCTGCGCGCCTATTTCCTCGATGAAGTGATTCGCCCTGAAAGCCCTGAAGTGCAGGAGTTCTTATTCAAAACCTCTATATTAAATAAAATGAATGCGGAACTCTGTGAGGCACTTTTTGCTGAAAGCCACTCTTATGGGTGGAGCAGAGAAATGCTGCAAATATTACAGGATCATAACTTGTTTACTTTTCCGGTCGATGAACAACCCGGCTGGCTGCGATATCATCCTTTATTTGGGGAAATCTTACGGAGTGAACTATTCAGCCGCTATCCAATGGAAAGCAAGGAACTCCTCGTGCGAGCCAGCGCATGGTTTATGCGTCAGAATATGTTAGAGGAATCAGTCCAACAGATCTTACGCACAGAGGATTCGGAATTAATTATCGCCCATTTGGAGGACATCACAATCCAATCTCTCCAAGATGGGCGTGTTCTGGATCTAATGCACATTATCCGCAACATCGATGAGACGATTATTAGCGCCAGCCCGATCCTATGTCTCGCTTATGCCTGGGATTTGTTGGCAAACTATGACTTTGAATCTTGCGAATTATGGATGGAAAAAGCGATTGTGCTCTCCCACACGCCCGAAGGGAAAGCAAAAATTGCACCATATATAGAAATTTATGATGGCATTATCAAGATGATGCAAGCCATATTGCTTTCATCCCATGGAAAAGCAGAACAAGCTGACAGACTTATCCAAGAGGCATTAGAGATCTTGCCGCAGGATAATTATTTTTTGCGCAGTTTTGCAATGCTCCATCACGCAGTGGCGCACGCTGTAGAAGGACGCACCGAAGAGGCAATCGAACTTTACCGGCAGGCAATTCAGATTGCGCAACTTTCGGAGCAATGGTTTGTGCAATTACTCGGGCGCTACCAATTAGCCAGAACCTATGAAAGAATAGGGCATTTTAACGAAGCGGAAATTGAGCTGATGCGCAGCATGGCAATTTTTAGCCGCTTGAAAGGCAAGTACACCAACTTGGAGTGTTATCTCTATAAAGAACTTGCCGCAATTCATATCGCCCGAAACGAGTTGGAAGATGCCTGGGAAGATTTTCAGAACTATTTAGATGCCAGCCCAGTGGTCAAATCTTCACCCGATGATGTGAGTGCGCATATTTTTTTAGCACAATTTCATCATGCTAATCAGGATCCTGGGAGTGCTAAATTTGAATTGAATTTGGCAAAGCAGCTTAGCGGAATGACTGAAAGCCTACAGGATGATTTGGACGTGCGGTTGACAGGCTTAGAAATGGAGCTGCAGCGCAATTTTACTGAAAACGCGGAACGCTGGTTTAGGCGGCAAAACGAGGAGAAGCTGGAGACGCTGCCGATTATCTATCGGATGAGAGCGCGGTTGTTACATGCCAGGCTTTTATTAACGCAAGGGCGGCGGGATAAAGATATGGAAAAAATAGCACAATCCCGCGGAGAGCTGGAGGAATTACTGCCCAATTTGCAAAAGATTCAATATATGGCTTTACAGATTAAAGCTTACATCCTATTGGCAGAAGCCTCTGCAGAGCTAGAAAATGAAGAGCGTATGCTAGAGGAATTGGGTACAGCTTTAATCTTGGCAGAGCCAGAAGAGATCCGTCAGTACTTTTTGGACGAGGGACTACTTATGTCCCGCATGCTGCTCAGTTATTTAGCCGCGATCAAACAAGGAAGAGTACCCTCAGACTCACCCAGTATAGCATTCGTCTCTGACCTAATCTTTCGGATGACCGGTAAACCTGGGGAAGCAAGACCTGAGGACGATGCCGGCACAATGGATGATCTCGTGGTTGTGGAACTGCTCACGCCCAGGGAGACCGAGGTATTACAACTTGTGGCTCGGGGACGAACCAACGCAGAGATCGCTCAAGACTTATTTATTTCAGTAAATACTGTCAAGCGTCATCTCAATAATATTTTTATGAAGTTGGGAGTGACAACGCGCATTCAAGCTGTACGGGTGGCCCGCCAACGCGGGTTGATTTAGACCAAGAAATGCTGTACAAAACCTCATTCAGGGGGATAAAAATTGAAACTAAAATAAAGCATGTGGTTTAATATATACTACTTAAAAATTTTTACACACATGGAGGATTTATGTGTTCAATGTGTTGGGCTGAAGAGAAGGTAACTCAGTGAGAATCGTTTACTGGAGTCCTGTTGCAACGATTGTTGCAGATATCCTTATTTGGGTCGTTTTTCATCTGAGCATTGGGTACTGGTGCGCGCATATCCCTGTTGAGCGGTTTGATTACAACCATTGGTCTTATCAAACTTTTAAGTGGGAACAAGGTGGGGAAATCTATCAAAAGCTATTCAAGGTAAAAAATTGGAAGCGTTTTATTCCCAGTGGTGCAGCATTATATCGGGGTGCTTATCAAATTAAACATGTTGCCGAATTCACGGTTGAAGGGGTTAAATTATGGCTGAAAGAAAGCTGCTGGGCGGAATTTTGCCATCGTATGATGATTTTGCCTGGTTTTCTATTTTTCCTTTGGAACGAAGCGGTTGTAGGCTGGATTATGGTAGCTTATGCAGTCTTAAATAATCTCATTCCTATTGTCATGCAGCGCTACAATCGACCGCGCATACGCAAGCTTTTAGCCCGTTTAGAAGAGATCGAACGGGAAAAAACTATGGAATTAACGATATATGAACCACAAAAAGCGTTTTCTCATTCTTACGAGTGATTCCGGTTTTGGCCATCGCAGCGCGGCGCGATCGGTGCAAAAAGCTCTAGAAACAATCGCTCCAGAGCAAGTGGATATATTAATTATCAATCCAATTCTCGAAACGGACATGCCCAAGCTGTGGCAACAGATGGAAACGGGGTATGACGGCCGTGTTAAAAATTCCCCGAAACTATACCGCTTTACTTACGATATTAGTGATTCACCCCAGATGAGTAAATTAGCGGGGGGTGCTTTAGTGATCCTTTTAAAAAAGAACATTAAACAGCTTATTGAAATTTATAAACCGGATGCCATCCTCAGCACGAATCAGATGTATAACACTCCTGTGGGAGCGATTCTTAAAGACGAAGAACT
>DICP01000044.1:1106-2878 GCA_002417685.1 Candidatus Mesolinea sp. UBA5823 | reverse complement strand
GCCCTTGCCTTAGCTGGCCAGGGACACCAGGTCGAATTGGCATACTTGCCTTATGCGGAGTGGGATAAGCCCATCTCGCGCTTTGACCTGCGCCGGCAGGACCTCTACACCCAGAAGATTTTTGCACCCGCCAGCACAATCCTCAAGCTCACACCGCTCGTAGAGCGCCTGCAACCTGGGCACGAGCTGCCCAAGGAGCTCGAGCAGATCGTGCGCCAGGTTTCGGATTATGACACGCAATACACCCTGCAGGTGGAAGAGACTGACCCCAGTTCTCCTCTCTTCCAGCTGCGCATGGAGCGCAACCGCATCGCAGCAGTATCCCTTTACGATTGGCTACAAACCGAGCACCCGGATGTGTTCATNNCGCGAACGCATTTGGATTGCGCAGAATGGCGAGATCATGGCACACGATACCAGCGCGCTCTGGGAAGCACTGGGCAACCAGCCCTTACCCCCTGCTGCCCGCCAAGCCATGTTGGACCTTTACGCAGCCCGTCGCAATGCGCGCCTGTGGGGTAACTTTGCCCGTCAGTGGCAGCAAGCGCCACAAGAAGGCGCCCAGAAGGTACGCGCAGAGCTGCACTTGGACGCGCGGCCGGTAGCATTGCTGGCGACTAACGTCTTAGGCGATAGCCTCACCCTTGGCCGGCAGCGCATCTCTGCCAACATGGCAGAGTGGATTTTGGGCACGGTGCGCTATTTTGTGGAGCACCCCCAAGCTCAGCTGGTCATCCGCATTCATCCGGGCGAGCTGCTCACACACGGCACCTCAATGGCAGCAGTTATCCAAGCCGCGTTCCCGCAGCTGCCAGAGAATATTCACCTCATCCTGCCAGATGCCAAGACCAACACCTACGATATCGTCGAGATCGCCGACCTTGGCTTGGTCTATACCACCACGGTGGGGATGGAAATGGCGATGGCTGGCTTGCCCGTCATTGTGGCAGGCAAGACGCACTACGCGGGCAAGGGCTTTACCTTTGACCCGCCCACGTGGCAAGCCTACACGCAAACTTTAGATGAGATCCTGCACAACCCCGCAGCCTTCCGCCTCAGCCCTGCTCAGGTGGAGCAGGCTTGGCTTTATGCCTATCTCTTCTTCTTCGAGTTTTCGCTGCCTTTCCCCTGGCATTTGCTCTGGCTAGGCGAAGACTTCCGCCTGCACCCGATGCGGTATGTGCTCAGCCCGGAAGGCCAGGCACGCTACAGCCAGACTTTTGGCTACCTGGCTGGCGAGCCGCTCAATTGGTCTGCACGGGGGCTGGCGCGCCTGAGTGAACTACCCACTCCCAAGGAGCCAGCCGCATGAGCGCGAGCGACCTCAAGCAGCAAGTGGGCAAGTTTTACGACCAGGTCGGCTGGCAAAAGGAAGCCGATGGCTGGTATCAGAACGCCCGCTACGAAGACCTGCGGTCTGTTTCGGCAGAATACATTCACAAGTGTCACATGCGCGTTAAGCGCCACCTGGCACCGACGGGTAAGTATTTGCTGGATGCTGGCTCTGGACCAGTGCAATATGATGAATACCTGACGTATTCGGAAGGGTATCAATATCGGGTTTGTATCGACCTGTCTTTCGTAGCCTTGCAGGAAGCACGCAAACGTCTGGGGGAAAAAGGCATCTACATAATTGCTGATATTGCCAACCTTCCTTTTGCTACGGATACGTTTGATGGCATTGTTTCACTGCATACCATTCACCACATCCCGATTGATGAAAAAGTAGATGTCTATAAAGGATTACACCGCTGTCTGAAACCCGGGCGCAC
>DICP01000044.1:0-1100 GCA_002417685.1 Candidatus Mesolinea sp. UBA5823 | reverse complement strand
CGGCGGTGGACTGGCAAGGAAGCCCCTCCCATGCCAAACGAAGCCTCTGCAGTTCAAACAGATGCAGCAGAAGAGAATTCTTCCCAGGCGCCGGTGGGTACCTTTGTGCTGAAAACCTCCGCCAAGTGGTTTCACAGCGTGATGGAAGGACAACTCCCTTACGAAATTCGCGTTTGGCGGAGCGTCTCCGTCAAATTCCTTCGTTCTGTGATCCAGCCGGAATGGGCAGGACGCTTCTGGTTAAAAGTTATATATCAGCTGGAAGAGTGGTTCCCCCACTTTTTTGGTGAGAAGGGGCAATATCCCCTCATCATTATCTCGAAAGAGGAGCGCGACACGCGCTAAGGAGCATGCATGGATTGGAATAATAAAGTTGTTTTAGTTACCGGCGGGACGGGGTCCTTCGGTAAAAAATTTATCAAGATTATGCTCGAGGAATATCACCCCGCTAAAATTATTGTCTACAGCCGTGACGAGCTCAAGCAGCACGAGATGCGCACCAGCGGTTATGATGACCCGTCGATTCGCTACTTTATTGGCGATGTGCGCGATCGCGAGCGCCTTTCACGCGCACTGTATGGCGTCAATATCGTTGTGCATGCCGCTGCGCTCAAACAGGTGCCGGCGTGCGAATACAACCCCATGGAAGCCATCAAAACCAATATTTTGGGCTCCAGCAACGTGGCGGATGCTGCTATCGAGAATGGCGTGGAAAAGGTTCTGGCTCTCAGCACGGATAAGGCTGTGAACCCCATCAATCTGTATGGCGCCACCAAGCTGGCTGCTGAAAAGCTGCTCATCCAGAGCAACGCCTATGCCGGCGGGCGCAACACACGCATCTCCTGCACGCGTTATGGCAATGTGGTTGGCTCGCGCGGCAGTGTGGTGCCACTCTTTCTCAAGCAGCGCGAGAACGGCCACCTCACCATCACCGATGAGCGTATGACCCGCTTTTGGATTTCCCTCGAGCAGGGTGTGCGCTTCGTCATCCGCTGCATCGAGCAGATGCAAGGCGGCGAGGTATTTGTGCCCAAGATCCCCAGCATGCGTATGCTGGACCTCGCCAAAGCGATGGCGCCGGAAGCCGAGATTGAGATCAT
>DICP01000020.1:5108-6602 GCA_002417685.1 Candidatus Mesolinea sp. UBA5823 | reverse complement strand
CTACGGCTTGCCCTTCTTTGGGCTCTCGGCACTTGCCGCTTATCCCCTGCGCTGGACGGGGCAGTTTGGCAATCTCCCGCTGCTTATGCTGGTGGAGCGCCAGCTGATCAGCTTACTACCCACGCTCATCGCGCTGCTTTTGCTCGTCTATATGCAAGACCAATTCCGAACCTACCGCTCGGTGCTGCTTTACCTCCTACTGTTGCTCGTCCCAGCCGTACTCAAGAACAGCCTGTGGTGGCACCCGGATGGGCTGGTACTGCTTTTCGCCGCCCTAGCGCTCTTTTTCCTGTGGAAAGATGAGCGCACCTATGGCAAGTTTTACCGCTGGGCATCGGTGATGGCTGGCGTGCTCACCGCCACCAAGCTTATCGGCGTGTATTTCTTCATTTCCATTATCCCCTTGCTCATCCTCAGCGTGCGCGAGGGCAAACTTACTGCCAAAGCCGCATTCCACAAATGGCTCGCTTTCGCCGGCATCACCGCCGGCGCATTTGTGCTTGCTAACCCGTTTGTCTTTTCCTGGCCGGCCTTGGTTAAGTATCTTTATACCATCTATAACCAGCTGACGGTTGTCTCGAAGGGTTACGGTGTAGTATATGCCAGCGGGTTGGCGGCGGCTTTGCCGGAGATGCACACGTACTTTGGCAGCGCGCTCTTCTTACTAACCGCCTTGGGTACCTGCATTTGGGCGATCCTGAAGGGCAAAGACAAGCACTTAGCGTTAGTGATTTTGTGCTGGTTCGTGCCGCTGACGCTCACTGTCGTGGTAGGCGCACACTTCAAGTTCCAATATTGGCTGCCAGCAGCGCTGCCGCTGATTTCTAACCTCGTTTTGCTCTTCCCAGAGCCTGGTGAACAACTTCAACCTCTCAGTCGGAAAATAGTGCAAGTATTGCTTGCGATGCTGGTCATCGTGCAAGCTGGCTTTTTCGCCCAGCAAGACTATGCCATTGTGAGAGCGCAAATGACCCGCGCTGAGCATGACGAGCGCTTGAGCTTTTACGAGGATACGCTTGATATTCTCGAGCCGCTCGCAGGGCAAAAGTTGAAAGTATATTACGACTACCGCCTCTACGTCCCCGCTGAGACTCCTAATTGGCAGATTGAGACTTCCTTTGACTTGCTTAGTTATGCTTACATCCAAGAGCACGATTTTGATGTGCTGCTCCTGCTGCAGCAGCGCATTTGGGATTACACCAAACCGAATGCTGTTGGCATCGACCCGCAAGCCTTTGCGCTCAGCCAGCAGTTCTACCGCGATGCCGACGCCGGCAATATCAGCGGCTACGATTTGGTTTACCGCACGCCGCTCGCGCTCGTGTTTGTCAAAGAAAGCCTATGCGCAACGTATTTCCCTGCGCCGGCCTGCCATTTTCAATATCCGTAGCCTCTATAGAAAGTCTAAAACTGCTCTTGTTGATTCCACAGTGAGAAGTCCGTCAGGATCGAGCCGCCGATAAACTCACGCAAGATGGAGTTATCCGGGACGTA
>DICP01000020.1:0-5098 GCA_002417685.1 Candidatus Mesolinea sp. UBA5823 | reverse complement strand
CCAAAGGGTACCTGGCGCAGCAGCGGCTCGACCAGCGGCTTGAGCGTGGTGAGCTCATATGCTAAGGCTGAGTTGAACATCACGTCGGCGTTCTCCTGGTAGGGGAAAATGTGCTTCTTTTCGCCTTGACGTACAGATTCCCAGCGGCGGATGGTGTCAGTGGCGGTGTAGCCGCGGTCGCGGGCATCCCGCAGGATGCGGCGCAGCATGCGCGTATCGGTGGTGGAGATGCGGTTGTGACGGTCCAGGTTCAGCTGGGTGAGGCAGGAAACGTAAACGCGGAAGCTATTTTCGCGTTTGAGTTCGGGCATTAGCTCCGGGTTCAGCCCATGGATGCCTTCCAGGATGATCATATCACCAGGGTTAAGCTTAGCCACCTGGCCTTCCACACTGCGGCCCGTCTTAAAATCAAAGCGCGGCAGAAGCACTTCCTTACCTGCAATCAAGTCCCGCACGTCAGCATACAGCCGCTCCAAATTCAGCGCACGGATAGATTCGAAATCCGGTTTGCCTTCTTCATCCAGCGGGGTCTTATCGCGGTCAACAAAGAAGTTATCCATCTCCAAGGCAAAGGGGGTGATGCCGCGCGCCAGCAGTTGAATGCTGAGGCGCTTGGAGAAGGTGGTCTTGCCTGAGGAAGACGGACCCGCAATCAGGATCACGCTCACTTGGTCTTTGCGCTTATCAATGGACTCCGCGATCTCGGAGATTTGCATTTCGTGCAGCGCTTCCGAGACTAGGATGACTTCATCGATATGCCCATCTTCGATGGCGTCATTGAGCGCACCCACTGAAGGGATGCCCAGTTTTTTCAGCCACTCGCCGTAGTCGCGAAAGGTCTTCAGCAGCGTGGGGTAATGCACCATGGGCGAAAGCTGCGTAGGTGCATGCCGGCGCGGGAACCGCAGGATGAAAGCATCGTTGAGCATCTCCAGTGCAAACCACTTCAGATAGCCCGATGAGGGCACCATATAGCCATGGTGATAGTTGCGTGTGCCGGCAGCGCTATAGAGGACCAAATCCTTGTGTGGGCGGTACTTGAGCAAGCGCACTTTGTCATCCTCGCCCACGGATTTAAAGTAAGCAATTGCGTCCTCCAGCGGCACTACCTCACGGACGAAAGGAATATCCTGCTGCACCAGGTCGCGCATGGTGGCATCCAGCCGATCGAGAGCCGCCTGGGAGAAATCGGGTACGCCCTCCACCTGGCAATAATAACCGCCAGAAGAAACGGAATGGTCAATGGTGAGGACTGCGCCCGGGAAGCAGCGCCGGAAAGCAACCTCCAGCAAAAAGGTTAGCGAGCGGCGGTAAATGCGCGCACCATCCGCATCTGAGAGCGTCAGTGGGGTCACTTCAGCATCTTTTTTGAGCGGGAAGGTCAGCTCGCGCAGGTTGCCATCCACAATAGCACCCACAATTAGCGAATCTGCCTGATCCTGGATAACTTCTATGAAGTCTTTGAGAGGTGCGCCGCGCAGACCGGTGATAATGCGGCCATCTGGCAGGACAGCTTCGATCGTTGGGCGTGGGGTTTTAGTTAAATAAAACGCGTTAGATTTCATTTCATACTCACTTCATACAGCTCGCAAGTCTGATGCGGGCTAAACTTAAGGACGAACCAAGCGCAAGATGGCGGTTTCTCCGCCAGCAAGCTCTGGTGCCACAATAAAATTGTCTAGAGAACCATCCGCAGCAAAGCTAATCTGCTCAAAGAGCAGCTCTCCCCAGAGTGCTTCAGCTTGATAGCTGCCGGAAAGGTCGCTCGCGCGCAGGTTAAGGCTACAGTTTTGGACTGGTCGCAAGGAAAGGTTCGCCACCGAGAGGAGCGTTTCGCCCTCATACTCGCGCAGGACGGCATAAACCTCCTTGCAATTGGAATTGAGCGGCACAAAGCTGCCCATCCGCAAGGTCGGGTTTGCCTCGCGCAAATGAATAAGCTCTTTATACCAGTTGAGCAGCGAGTCGGGCTGCGCAGCTTGAACAGCTACATTAGTCTGCTCCCAGCCTTGATTAATCGCTTCCCACGGGGTTCCACTGCTAAAGCCGGCATTCGCCTCNNATTTCCTCACCATAATAGATGAAGGGAATCCCTGGTCCCGTGAGGTACATAAAGGCACCGGCTTTAGCTTTGATCTCTTGTTCATTCAACGCTGTCATCACCCGCGTCTGGTCGTGGTTCGAAAGGAAAGTGCTGAAGGAATAATCTGGGAAGTAGGCAATTGCATCCTTATAAGACTTGAGCGGTATCGCGGCGTTACCCGTCAGCAAGCCGTTTAGAAACGCATCAGCTAAGTCGAAGATAAACAAGCTATCCAAGCCGTCGGGTGTGCCATAACGGGCGATATTTTGGGTATCCGTCCATACCTCACCGACAGTGAAAGCTTGAGGATTGATCTGTTTATAGAAAGCGCGCCAATCCTGAAACCACTTGAGTGTGCTGTTAGCATCCTGCAGTACTTCACCATCTTCAAAGAGGTAGCGGGCAGCATCCACGCGGAAGCCATCCACGCCCTTATCTAACCAAAATTGGGTGGCAGCATAAATCTCTTCTGTTACTTTCGGATTGTTATAATTGAGATCCGGCATACCTGACCAGAAAACCGCATAATAGTACTTCCCATTGGAAGCTTTAAACCAAGATTCCTGCCCAAGTGGTCCCATGCCAACCGGCTTAGTCTCCGACCAGACGTAATACTCATGATAAGGAGAGGCTGGATCGAGTGCTGCTTGGAACCAAGGGTGTTTATCAGAAGTGTGGTTGATGACAAAATCGATAATAACGCGAATTCCACGCGCATGGCATTCTTCCAGCAGCTGTTGGAAATCTTCGAGCGTGCCGTAATCAGGGTTGACGTCCTGATAATCGGTGACGTCATAACCGTGATAGGAAGGTGAGGGATAAATTGGCATTAACCAGATCGCAGTGATCCCTAAGTCATCCGTCGTGTTGGGGTCACCGTCATTGAGGTAATCTAATTGCTGGATGATGCCCTGAAAATCTCCAATGCCATCGCCATCGGAATCCTTAAAGGAGCGTACGAAGATTTCATAAAAAACCGCTTCATCCCACCAGTTGATGCCTGCCGCGGTGGGCGTAGAGGTTACTTCTGCTGGATCGGAGGGTATCGGTGAGCTTTCTGTAGAAATGGTGGGCATGACAGCCGGCTGACAAGCTGCCAATACTAACAGCACCAAAGCTAATGCCCCAAAGAGTCTGTGATGATTATGCATGTCTTCCCACTTTCTTGGTCTGTTTATCTTAAGCTGCGTGAGCTCTTTATTTTACCCGAAGTTTAGAGAGCTTGTGTCGTGCTCAATTGAACCCTGACCAAGTCTGAGCCTTTTATTCAGCGGGCTTACGCTCCACCAACGCCTTCTTGTAGCGGGGCGATACACACGGGTGAGTCGTTCTTGGGGTCGTTGACTGCCCGGCTGACCTCCCAAGCCTGCAATAAGTCATCCGGGGCAGGCTTTAAAAGGGCTTTCAACGCTGCAGGATTGTCCTCTTGCAGCCAAGCCCACTTGTCCTCCGCGTTTAGGATGACCGGCATTCGGTCGTGTACCTTGGCAACAAGCGCATTTGCCACCGTAGTGATGATGGTGCAGGTGATAAGCTTGCTTTCCGGGTCATCCTTGGGCTGCCAGCTTTCCCATAAACCTGCAAAAACGAACGCTTTCCCCTTTCGCAAGCTGTAATAAAAAGGACGAGACGATTTTGCCCCCGCCTGAGGTTTCTGCCACTCGTAAAAGCCATCCGCAACGATGAGGCAGCGGCGCTTCGCAAAAGCATACTTAAAGGAAGGCTTCTCGTCCAAGGATTCCGCGCGGGCGTTAATCAGGCGGTTCCCGATAGTCGGGTCTTTTGCCCAGAATGGCACCAAACCCCATTGCATCCAGATCACATCTCGGCTTTGTGGGTTTGTGACCACGCCTATATTCTGCCCCGGCGCCACGTTATAGCGTGGTTTCCAGTCAGCTGGTACCTGCCCTAAGGCAAGCTCTGTCTGCAAGTCATCAGCATCGATTGCCATGGTAAAACGCCCACACATACAGCTCTCTCACTTTCGTATTGCTTAATAATAGTATTGAAGATTATAAGCCCTGCCAGTTGATGCCCCCAGCCTTAGCATGGTTTTATGGCACAAGAACTTGAGCTTGATCCAGAATTTTTCCGTTTTTATCAATTGCTAAAATCTTGATCTGATCCTCATAAAATTCCAGCAAAACAAAATGGCTGCTCCAGGAAAACGCTTGGCTATTCGGATCGATGGTTAAGGCAGGATAAAGTTGACTGGATCCGCCACCTGTGACCACGTAGGTTACGCCATCGACGACAAGCCTCTCGTAATTATGGCTATGCCCGGAAAGGACCAGGGGCACGCCTGCTCCGGCAAACTTGTCATGCCAAGCTTGGCGCACCGGCTGGCTATCCTTCAGATGGATAACGCTGCTCGTAAATAGCGGGACGTGCATGATCACGACACTGTACTTGAATTGATCATCCTTTAGGCGCTGATCCAACCACTCTTCTTGCTCAGTCTTGCTTTTCTCTCCGAAGAAGACCTGTGAATCTAAGAAAATAAACTGGATGTTTTGATAAACAATCGCATAATACTGCCGTCGCTCAGTAGGGGATGTATCAACCTGGCCAGAATCTAACAACGGCGGAAAAACATGATAATAGTAAGGGACGCCATCTATCCGTGCGTCTTGGACATATTCATGGTTGCCAGGCACTGCGTAGATGGGTAATTGGTGCAGCAGCGGGGCAAACGGCTGGAAGTACTTGAGTGCAAAGGCTTCTGCTAGGCTGGCATTTTCGCCAGCGTTGTAAACCACATCACCTGTGTGGATCACAAAATCGAGCGGATGGCTTGCCATCTGCTCAACCAGCTTAGCTGTTACGGATTCGCCAAATCCGGAGTCGCCAATCACGCCTACGCGCAGAGGTTCAGCGGTCGGCTGGGTCCGNNCGACAGTGAAAAACTGATATGGTGTGCTCGAGGAAATAGGGAAGGCTTGAACAACCTCCTCCGCTTGATCAGCGCTGAGTAAAAGAAGGCTGCCTGCCGCCGGGCGGTCAAGCTCAAAAAGG
>DICP01000108.1:6053-7306 GCA_002417685.1 Candidatus Mesolinea sp. UBA5823 | reverse complement strand
GCGTTAAGAATGCCCTGATTATTAGTCTTTAAATCACTTAGGATATAACGAAATCAAAACATGGTCACAAGCCCACACTGTCATTGCGATCCTCGCAGCAACTGCGATTAAAGTCAAGCGAAATCAGGCCTCCACATTTCGTTTTTCCGCAACATTGCATTCAGAATGGTCAATAGCTTATGCATACAAGCGACCATGACAACGCTCTTAGGTTTTCCTTTTTTAATCAAACGCTGGTAGAAAGCATGAATAACAGGATTGAATTTTGCTGCCGACATAGCCGCCATAAACAAAACACGCCGCAATTTGCTCCTGCCGCCTCGTGTCTTCCGCCTGCCTGACTTCCTGCCGCTGTCCCTGTTCATAGGAGCTACCCCTGCCAAAGCAGCGATTTGTTCCCGTTTCTCGTGTCCCAGTTCCGGCATCTCCGCCAGCAAGGTCACAGCGGTCACCTTCCCGACCCCTTTGCAGGAGGTCATGCAGGCGATGCGGGACTGCCATTCTTCTTCCTGATCGATCAGATGGTCAATCTCAACTTCCATCTGCTTGATTTGTTCATCGATGCTCTCGATATGCGCTGTGATGCTCGGTTGGACGTATGCCGCGGCTGAACCGAGACGGTTCTTCTCCATCGTCCGCATGGCAACCAGTTGATCCCGACGATCTACGCAGGCGGATAACGCCTCCGCGGCCTCGCTGCGGGGTGGTCTGGGCTTGGGTTGTTTCACAGAGGCGTACCAAGCAATCATCCTGGCGTCGATGGGGTCTGTCTTGGCTAAAGTACCCATTCCCTGGGCAAAGCGACGCACGTAAGTGGGGTTCACGACCGCCACAGCCAAGCCAGCGCGCTCCGACTTCAGGCTGGCCATTTTTTCATTACCATCGGTGGCTTCCATCACCACCAGGTGAACCTCATGCTTCTGCAACCAGGTGCTGAGGCGTTGAATGCCTCGGGATGTGTTAGGGTACTCCTTGACCGCATCCTGTCCATAGAGGTTGCCAGTCAGACTGTCTTTACCTACGTCGATACCTGCGAACTGACTTGTCATTTGACCCTCCGCTTTCGTATAATGGAAATAGTAGACCCACACTAGCGCATACGGATTCTAGGATCCAAGCAACTGTTCGGGTACCACGTGCACAAGAGACACGACGATCCTGACTGCGAGACGGTCTTTTGACCGGATGACGAACGATCTGCCGTGTCTCTATGATTCTATTCCATCATACTAATGACAAAAGGAGTATGACTG
>DICP01000108.1:0-6010 GCA_002417685.1 Candidatus Mesolinea sp. UBA5823 | reverse complement strand
CATTTCTAATTAGCCATGACAGCCAAAACGCGGCAAGGTGGACAAAATTGTAGAAAATACATTAGAAACAGTAACCGAAGAACTCCACCGCTTGACAAAAGGTATCGGCATTGTATACTTATTCCGAAATCTTCAAAGAAAAGGTAAAAAATGAAAGTTGATTTTCAAGAAACCGCCAAAGACTTACTCAAGCGCATTGATATCCACAGCCAATATGGCAGCCGCGATATCGATGCCTGGATGTTAGAAATCCTGCAGCTGCAAAAAGGGATTAAGATTTTAGATGTAGGCTGCGGCACCGGCAAGCAATGCTTCTCCTACTACCATGCCCTTGAAGGCGACGCCGATATCACTGGCACGGACGTTTCTGAATCTCTGCTCGCCCAGGCAATGGAAGAAAACCAAAAGGTCAACAATGCTGTCAAGTTCCAGCAGCTGGATTTCAACCAGCCCTTCGACCTGCCTTCGGATACCTTCGACCTGGTTTCAGCCTGCTTTGCCATTTACTATGCGCAGGATATCGCCTTCACGCTTGGGGAGATGCACCGCGTGCTTAAACCTGGCGGGCGGCTTTTCACCACCGGACCTATGCCCAATAACAAAGCCGTTTTCTACGAAATCATCAAGGAAGCCACCGGCAAGCCAATCCCGCCTATGCCTGGCAGCTCGCGTTACGCCTCCGAGATTTACGGCACCATGCAGCAGCTATTCTCCAAGGTGGAACAGCATATCTTCGAAAACCCCCTCATCTTCCCAACCGTTGAGCCTTTTATGGAATACACGCGAGCCTCCATGTCCGAGGATCGGCGCTTATGGAACGCGCTATTTGTTACTCATGAGGATTTCGAGAAAGTGATGACGCAAATCGAAGAAGCCGCCCGCAAACGAATCGAACGTGATGGCAAAATCGTGATGACCAAAGTTGTGGGCGGGTTTATCGCTACTAAGTGAGCAGCTAATGAATCATAATATGACTTTTTTTGGTAAATCCGTGCTCTTTTTAGGCGCACACCCTGATGATATCGAGCTCGGCTGCGGTGCGCTGATCGCTGATATTATCGATCAAACCAGCCTTTACTGCATGACTTTCTCGGATAATAAAAAGAACCCTGACCTGCAGCACCTGCTGGAGGAGCACTATATCAGCATGCACACTTTGGGCCTCACCGATGCCCAAATCGAAGTTGGAACTTTTGAAACCCGCCGCTTCCCAGCCGCCCGTCAGGAAATTTTGGAGAAAATGCTGCAGCTACGCCGTGCACTCAAGCCTGAAATTGTGTTCGTGCATACACCCCAAGATATTCACCAGGATCACGTAACGGTCACGCAAGAAGCCTTACGAGCCTTCCGCGGCACAACAGTCCTCGGCTATGACGTTTTGCGCAGCAGTTACGGCTTTTTTCCTCATTTCCTAGTGGAAGTTACTGAAGCCGCTGTTAATAAGAAAATCGAAGCCCTTGCGAAGTATATTACCTATACAGACCGCTACTATTTCTCAGAACCGGTACTGCGTTCCACAGCAATCCGGCATGGGGCACTCGCCGAGCGACCTTTTGCCGAGGGCTTCGATATCATTCGTATTGTTGGCGAGTTTTCAGCGCTGGACTGATCCTTCCGCTCTTTAGAGCATATCCGGCGTCACTTGCTCAGCAGAGCGCGAGCGGGGCTTAACTGGGCGGATATTCTCGGACTCAAACGGGAACCAGAGAATATGATCTGGCACCATCCAGCCATCGGTAAGGTAAACCGTCGTCCGGAATTGCACTGCCACATTCTTTTCATCTAATGACACCACGGTACCTTTGATCCAACCCTTTACCCGCTGACCATTTTTATCATGGTCGCAATAAGCTTCAACCCGATCTCCGACTTCATATCGTTTCTCGGGCTCTGGGGGGCGCATAAAGCTGCTTCTTTTCATCCAACCTCCGTTTGGTCTCTTCTCATTCTGACTTCAGCAAATTTCTTGGTAATCTTTGATTTTAGATCTTCCTTAATCGCCTCATCAGGCGTTAGTTCTAACACTTCTCCAAAAAATCCCTCAAGGATTAATTGCTCCGCATCCAGCAAGGGAATCCCACGCGCCTGCAAGTAGAACAATTCTTCTTCGTCGATTTTACCGACCGTGGCACCATGGCTGCACCGTACATCGTCTGCTAAGATTTCCAAGCCGGGAATAGCATTCACTTTAGCAGACCTGCTTAGCACCAGGTTACGCGAAGATTGATAGCCATCTGTCTGCATGGCAGTTGGCGCTACGTAAATCATCCCTTCCCACACTGCAGCAGAAGATTCCGTCACAGCACCCTTGAAGAGCAAATTGCTGGTAGTACGTGGGGCTAAGTGATTTTGCTGCGTATCCAGATCAATGTGTTGACGGTCATCTGTCAGATAAAAACCCTTCACCTGCACTTCTGCATCACTACCTTGTAGGTCTGTATCAATAAAATTCTTGCTCAAGCATGTTCCCAGGGCTCCATAAAGCCACATAAAACGGGCATGACGCCCTACCTGTGCGCGCTCATGGGTTATATTCCAAACCTGATGATCAAACTCTTGAATTTCGGTCAGGTTCAACACAGCCTCGTCATCTAAGTGAATCTCTACAATGCCAGAATGGAAAGTTTGGCTGGCATTGCCTGCCGGCAGGGAGCCAAAGGCAAGCTCAAGGTCAGCCGATGCCCCAGCTTCCAGCCAAATAAGAGTATGCGTGAAAGTTGCTTGACGATCTCCGGCTGCTGCCAAAATTTGAACTAATAATGGCTGCTCCAGTCGGCAGTTTTTAGGCACATACAGCAATAAGCCGTCTTCAGCCAATGCTGCGGTCATCGCTGCAAATTTGCTTTCTTCGGGTTTCACCACGCTGCCTGACAATTTGGCTACCAGCTCTGGATAATCCTTTTCTGCGGTCCTAAAGTCCGTGAAGATCACACCAGCTCGTTCGACGTTGGCATCAACCTGGCGAACCACACCCGCGGGTGAAATAATCAAGCTGCCTGAATAACCATTTTCTTTTTTGGTTAAGCCCTTAAGCTGTTCAGGGGTAAATGCAGCTGCCTTCGCGCTCCCGTTTGTTTGCTGCAACTCAGCGAAATTCAGCTTGCTAAGGTCCACCCAGCGCCATGCTTCTTCTTTCTTCAGCGGGAAGGAAAGCTGAGCAGCCAACTCCCAAGCAGAACGGCGGTAAGTTTGCAGCGGGCTGTGCTCAAGCATTTCTGGCGGCAAACTCAGCCGACCAGGGAATTCGTGATTATCAATTTGGGTTGTGTTTTGCTTTACGTTTGCCATCGTATTGCCTTTAGCCCACCGTCCCGGCCATTTGCAGCTGCACCAGACGGTTCATCTCGACCGCATATTCCATAGGCAGCTCCTTAACCAGTGGTTCAATAAAACCGGAGACCACCATGGTGGTGGCTTCTTCATCCGTTAGCCCGCGGCTGTTCAAGTAAAAAAGCTGTTCTTCGCCAATCTTGGATACAGTCGCTTCATGCCCGATGGATACGTCTTTGGCATGCACGTCGATCGTAGGGTAAGTATCGGAGCGTGATTCATGATCAAGCAGCAGTGCATCGCAAACCACATTAGAACGGGAGTTTTCCGCTTCGGCTGCCACGCGCACCAGCCCGCGATACGATGCCCGCCCATTCCCACGCGAAATGGACTTGGAAGTGATTTTGCTGCTGGTATTGGGAGCAAAGTGCAGCATCTTAGCGCCGGCATCCTGCTGCTGGCCTGGGCCGGCAAAGGCAACCGAAAGAACTTCACCATGAGCCCCCGGCTCCATGAGGTAACACGAGGGGTATTTCATGGTAATTTTCGAGCCTAAGTTCGCATCCACCCATTCCATGGTGCCATTTTCAAAAACTTTTGCCCGTTGGGTCACTAAGTTATATACGTTGGTAGACCAATTTTGGATGGTAGTGTAACGCACACGCGCACCCTTCTTAACTACAATTTCAATCACGCCGCTGTGAAAAGATTCCGTTAAATACAAAGGAGCGGTGCAGCCTTCCACATAATGTACTTGCGCGCCCTCATCGGCAATAATCAACGAACGCTCGAACTGCCCAATGTTCGCCATATTCAAGCGGAAGTAAGCTTGCAAGGGCAAATCNNCGGAAGATCTCAGGGTATTGCTTGAGGCCATTCTCGATACTCAGAAAAATGACGCCTTGCTTTTCTAATGTTTCTTGAATGTTATGGTAGACCATTTCCGAATCGTATTGAGCGCCTACGCCAGCTAAGTATTTTTGTTCTGCCTCAGGGATGCCTAGGCGGTCAAACGTATTCTTGATGTTATCAGGGACATCTTCCCAGCGTTTCTGATCCACCTGAGACGGGCGTGCATAAAAAATTATTTCGTCCAAATTCAAACCGCTCAGGTCTGGTCCCCAGGTGGGCATTGGACGTTCAATGAAGTGGCGGTAAGCTTTCAAACGGAATTCCAACATCCATTCCGGCTCCCCTTTGAAAGCTGAAATCTGTCGGATAACTTCTTCACTAAGTCCTTTAGGGCTTTTATAAACTGAATCGTCCGGATAGCTAAACCCGTACTTGTATTCAGTCCCAATTGTGTTGAGAAAATCTTGATTTTCTGCCATGGTGCCTCTTCCCCCTAGGAGGTTAGCTCTTCTTCTTCTTTGGGTAGGGGACCGTATTTTTCCCGCACCCACGCATAGCCACTCTCCTCCAATCGCAGCGCTAACTCGGCATGACCCGATTCTACGATCCTTCCACCGTACATGATATGCACAAAATCTGGCTTGATGTAATTGAGCATGCGCTGATAGTGCGTAATAATCAGTATGCCGATGTGATCGCCTGCCAACGCATTGACGCCTTCTGAGACGATGCGTAAGGCATCGATATCTAATCCCGAATCGGTTTCATCCAAGATGGCGAAGCGCGGCTCTAACATTGCCATTTGCAAAATCTCAGCGCGTTTTTTCTCACCTCCAGAAAACCCTTCGTTGAGATAGCGCCCAGCAAAGGCAGGATCCATCTTGAGCAGCTCCATCTTTGCCTTTAGCATTTGGCGGAACTTTACGATGGATATGCCTTTATCTTCTGGATCATCCGCTTTACGCCTGGCGTTTATTGCTACGCGCAAAAAATTCGCTAAAGTTACCCCAGGAATCGCCACCGGGTATTGAAAAGCAAGAAAGATCCCGCGCCGCGAACGCTCATCCGGAGAAAGGTCAAGAATGCTTTCGCCATCCAGGAGAATATAACCCTCGGTAATTTGATAGCGCGGATGCCCCATAATGGCATAAGCTAATGTGGATTTGCCCGTACCGTTCGGTCCCATCAGCGCATGTATTTCGCCTTGGCTAATTGTTAAATTAAAACCCCGTAAAATTTCTTTGTCTCCTACCTGCACATGCAAGTTCTTTATTTCAAGTTGTGCCATGTTTTCCTTGCCTAATTTTAAAGTTTGTTGTCGTCTCGCATCTTTTCGGAAGAATCGTAATGGGATAATGCCTTTAATTCTCCTTATCTAGCAGATGCAAAAAGCTATTATATCACTCCAGCTTAAAAAAGTCAATTTTTTTAGATAACAATTATATTATTAACAATGGAATTTAACATCTCCTTAGATTTCTTATGTATAATAATTATGGTGAGAGACACGCCAAATTTCATCTTTTATGTCTAATGTTTTGGCGCCATAGTATAAGAGAGGTGAAGCAAATGAGTGCAGAAAATAAGAGCTTTTTCAAAAAAATCGCTGATAAATTTGGGGTGGGTAAAGAGCCGGAAAAACCGATCGAAGAAATCGCTGAACCAAGTGATTTGTCGGTGCAGGAAGAACAAATCGCAGAGAGCGGTGCTTTGCGCCCAGGTGAAATCCCTACCCAAGAAGCGAGCCCGGCTACTCCACAAGAGGAGCCTCGCCCAAGCCAACCAGTGGAAGAAGGAAATCCTTACCAACCAGAGCAAGAATCAAGCGAGCTTGCGCCAGAGGAATTATTGGAACTTACCAAAGAGGAGTTGAAAGAAGAGCTAATAA
>DICP01000097.1:3526-6035 GCA_002417685.1 Candidatus Mesolinea sp. UBA5823 | reverse complement strand
CTTTCGCGTCTGAGTGTCAGGAGTGGTCCAGGAGGCCGCCTTCGCCACTGGTGTTCCTCCGGATATCTGCGCATTCCACCGCTACACCCGGAATTCCACCTCCCTCTACCATCCTCAAGCTTGGCAGTTTAGAACGTCCTCTCCCAGTTGAGCCAGGAGCTTTCACGCCCTACTTACCAAACCACCTACACGCGCTTTACGCCCAGTAAATCCGGATAACGTTTGCCTCCTACGTGTTACCGCGGCTGCTGGCACGTAGTTAGCCGAGACTTATTCTGGAAGTACATTCCTTCCTATTCCTTCCAAAAAGTGCTTTACGACCCGAAGGCCTTCTTCGCACACGCGGTGTTGCTAGATCAGACTTTCGTCCATTTCTAATATTCCCTACTGCTGCCACCCGTAGGTGTATGGACCGTGTTTCAGTTCCATTGTGGGGGGCCACCCTCTCAGGTCCCCTACCCGTCATCGCCTTGGTAAGCCATTACCTTACCAACTAGCTGATGGGACGCGGGCCCCTCCCGAAGCGAATTACTCCTTTAATCCAAAAGCGTCTAATCTCTTGGATATTATGCAGTATTAGCAATCCTTTCGAACTGTTATCCCACACTTCGGGGCAGGTCACCCACGCGTTACTCACCCGTTCGCCACTAAGACAGTATTACTACAGTCTTCGTTCGACTTGCATGTATTAGGCACGCCGCCAACGTTCATCCTGAGCCAGGATCAAACTCTCCGCTAAAAATTTATCACCTTTCGGTGTTTCGTTTTTACGGAAAACAATTAACGAGGCTTGTTCTTACCTATATTTTTGTTGCTTATTTCCTATCACTTTTCAGTTGTTAAGGTTCTGACTTCATGAGAGCAGGATTCTACTGAATCTCACCAATCCTGTCAATGCTCGCTTCCGTTTTTATAGACGAAATCGCCGGCTCTAAACTTGCTCGCCGGCTACGGGCACTGCTTTCCTGGGTTTGTCTCTCATCCCTTGTTCTTTTTTCAAAGATCAGCTCCCAAGTTGGCAATATCTAACTACCTCCCCTGGGACTTTATTTATAATCGAATTTGTGCCGATTGTCAAGGGAAAAGTGTGCATTCTAACAATTTTCCGAGATTCTTATTTTCAAGGTGCCGTGCTTCACGAACAAACCGCAATTATAGCCGCCTGCTCAATTATGTCAAGGGCAAAAACCATCCAATTTCCATCAATCTGCGATTTGCCGTTCTTTCTTCGCAGCAATATTTTTAACTTCGCTCTCGCATTTACAATTCTAATAAACTTATTATTTATTGCTTACATTGAAATTCTACAATACGACTAACTGGATAAGAATATCCGAGAGGCTTTTAGCTTCTACAAAGGAGGAATTATGGATTTAAACAAATTTACACAAAAAGCACAGCAAGCCGTGGTAAGCGCTCAAAGTTTAGCCCGTGATTACGGGCACCAAACCATTGAGCCAGCCCATCTCTTGTTGGCTTTACTCAATCAAACCGAGAGCACGGTCCCAGCTGTAATCAGCCAGATCGCTGGCAGCACAGAGGTGCTGCGTCAGGAGGTTCAAAAGGAATTAGCTGGGCGCCCCAAGGTTTACGGCGCTGATACCGGCGAACCAGGCCTTTCACGTCCAGCCGCGGATGCTCTGGACGCAGCTGAACGGTACGCTAAAGGCATGGGGGATGAATATACCTCGACCGAGCACATCCTGCTTGGGCTAACCGACGGCCCCGAAGGGAAACGCTTAGCGGGTTATGGCGTTACAAAAGATGCCATCTTGAAAGCTTTGCGTTCTATTCGCGGGACGCAATCCATTACCACCCAAACCCCAGAGTCTACTTATCAGGCTTTGGAAAAATATGGACGCGACCTGACCGCCCTTGCGCGCCAAGGAAAGCTGGATCCGGTTATCGGACGCGATGAGGAAATCCGCCGTACCATCGAGATCCTTTCTCGCCGCACGAAGAACAACCCTGCCCTGATTGGTGATCCTGGTGTGGGTAAAACTGCCATCGTGGAAGGCTTAGCGCAACGTATCGTCAATAAAGATGTGCCGGAGGGACTCAAAAATAAGCGCATTGTTCAGCTGGACATGGCTGCCATGGTCGCTGGCGCAAAATACCGCGGCGAATTTGAGGAACGCCTCAAAGCAGCCCTCAAGGAAGTGACCGATGCCCAGGGAGATATCATCCTCTTTGTGGATGAAATGCATACAGTGATCGGCGCTGGCGCCGCTGAAGGCGCCATGGACGCTGGTAATATACTCAAGCCAATGTTGGCACGCGGTGAGCTGCACATGATCGGTGCGACCACGCTCGAGGAGTATCGCAAATACGTGGAGAAAGACGCAGCCCTTGAGCGGCGCTTCCAACCGATTTACATAGACGAGCCCTCTGTGGAGGACACCATCAGCATATTGCGTGGGTTAAAGCCCAAATACGAAGTGCATCATGGCGTGCGCATTACCGACGCAGCTGTAATTGCTGCTGCCACACTCTCGCACCGCTACATTTC
>DICP01000097.1:353-3507 GCA_002417685.1 Candidatus Mesolinea sp. UBA5823 | reverse complement strand
GACCGGCAAATCATGCAATTAGAAATCGAGCGCCAGGCTCTGCAAAAAGAAAAAGATCAAGCCTCACTCGAGCGCTTGGAAAAGCTGGAAAAAGAGTTGGCTGATCTCCGTGAGAAATCGCAAGCCCTGACAGCGCGCTGGCAAACCGAAAAACAAGCTATTGCTGATTTGCGTGCGCTCAAAGAGCAGCGCGAAAAAATTGAACATGAGATTGAACAAGCCGAACGCGAAGCTGATCTCGAAAAAGCAGCCCGTCTGCGCTACGGCACGTTACATGAGATTGAAGAAAAGATCAAAGCCGCAGAAGAGAAGCTGAAAACATTGCAAAAAGAAGGCGCTTTATTGAAGGAAGAAGTCGATGCAGAGGAAATTGCCGAAGTCGTCGCCAAATGGACAGGTATTCCAGTAAGTCGGCTGTTGGAAGGCGAGATGGAGAAACTCCTGCATATGGAAGAGCGCCTGCATCAGCGTGTGGTTGGACAGGATGAAGCTATTCAGGCTGTTTCAAACGCCGTACGCCGCTCGCGCAGCGGCTTACAAGATCCGAACCGCCCAATTGGCTCATTCATCTTCCTGGGTCCAACCGGCGTGGGCAAGACGGAACTCGCACGCGCTTTAGCGGAGTTCCTCTTTGACGATGAGAACGCGATGATACGTATTGACATGAGCGAATATCAAGAGCGGCATACCATCAGCCGGCTGTTTGGCGCTCCGCCGGGCTATGTTGGCTATGAGGAAGGCGGCCAACTCACAGAAGCTGTCCGCCGCCGGCCGTATAGCGTGGTCTTGTTCGATGAAATTGAAAAGGCACATCCGGAAATCTTCAATGCACTATTGCAAGTGCTGGATGATGGGCGTATGACCGACGGACAAGGCCGTACGGTGGACTTCCGCAACACCATTGTAATCATGACCAGCAACTTGGGCAGCGAACTATGGATGAATGCCAACGGGACTGGTATACCCAAAGAGGTTACGCGGGAACAAATTACAGAAATATTAAAGAAATTCTTCCGTCCCGAGTTCCTGAACCGGGTGGACGAGATTGTGATCTTCAAACCACTCACCAAGGAGGACTTGGCACAAATTGTGGGTATTCAACTCGAACACTTGGCTGACCTGCTCAAGGATCGCGGATTTAAGCTTGAGGTTACTGAGGCCGCCCGGAGGCACTTAGCTGAGGTTGGCTATGACCCTGAGTTTGGTGCTCGCCCGCTCAAGCGTGCCATCCAGCGCGAGATTCAAGACCCGTTGGCAAAGCAAATCCTCTCGGGAGCCTTTGCCGAAGGTGACACGATTTTGATCGACTACAATGGCCAAGAGATTACCTTCTCACAGAAGAATTAAACTAACTTATCACCGAATCAGCCCTCTTGATACAACCGAGGGCTGATTTTGTTGTCGTTCACTTTTTTTGGGGGGGAACAGATCATTCCTCTGATCGCGCCGGTCTCCCGAGTGCGAAGACTACCCTTGGGTACCGAGCGTAGGGGTTGACCTTTAGGTCTCCAAGTTAATACGCAATATAATCAATCTATGGATCGTTTCAGTCTCGTAGACGGCGTATTTGTTTATTACGTCACTTTCACCATCCTCGATTGGCTGCCTGTTTTCATTAATCCAGAGCCTACTCAAATCATTGTGGACAGCTTGCAGTATTGCATCAAGGAAAAGGGGCTGCGGATCAATTCGTATGTGAACATGCCAAACCACCTTCCCATGATTGTTTTTGATCGAAAGTTTGATAACGATCACTTGCAGCATACATTGGCAGATTTCCGGAAATTTACTAGAAGAAAACTTGCAGATTATAATGATAATAACCTGTCAGAATCCCTGGCTACGGTGATCCGCAGGAAAGAATTGGAAGACCGGGACAGGCTGGTCTGGCAACCCAGTTGGCATGCGGAGGGTTTGGTCAGTGAGCATTTCTAGAAGAAGATGGATTACATCCACGAAAACCCTGTCAGGAAGGGTGATGTGCGGCTGCCTGAACATTGGCGATATTCCTCGGCAAGGTATTGGTTAAATGGGAAAGTTGGGGATGGAGACCTTCGGTCAGTTGGCGCGCGGTCTGGAGACCGGCGCGATCAGAGATTCAGGATCCGCTAGCAAAGCAAATCCTCTCGGGTGCCTTTGCCGAAGGTGACACGATCTTGATTGACTACAATGGAAGCGAGATTACCTTCTCGCAGAATAATTAAATTAATTAATTGACGAAACAGCCAGCCCTCCGATGAAGTGAGCTGGCTGTTTTAGTTTGATAATTTTTACTATTAAGCTGCTTCCGGCAGATTTCTCCGCCGGAAGCATATAACCAATGAACTTTATTGAGGCTCTCTGCCTTTTACTTCGCAATGATAGGCAAGTAGAACTTCAAGGTTTCTACAACATGGAGTGTTACAGGCACATCGAAGCGCGGTGCCCCATCAGGCCGGACGCGCAGACCCGCAAAGTAATCACCCACACTGAGCCCGGTAGCATCGAACGTCACGGTAATCGGGAGGGACCCGCCAGCAGGCACTGTACCTGCAATAGGGTCTTCCGAAAGCCACGGCACGTCTGAGATACCACCAGTCGGGAAAGCTAAGCAGTCCACCTCAGCGCCGCCAGGGAACATCCCTATCAGAGTGCTGGCACCGGTTGTTGTATCAATGATCCGTAATTCGCCAACATCATTAGAATAGTTGAACGCAGCCCAGTACAGAACTCCACTTTCTTCTTCATAGTCCATACCTTGGGCATAATTAGCAGAAATACCTGTAGGGCCAACCAGCGTTACTTGAGCAGTCTCCGGATCAATTTTGTACACATTATCCGTAAGGAGGTCCACAGTATAGATCATGCCATCATTTGTATTGAAGGCCAGATCGATACCGCAGCCAACGCCGGTAAGCGAGCCAATAACCGTGGTCGCACCTGTTGTAACATCGAGTGTCACCAGGTAACTCGTCGAGCAACTTGTTGTTAAGCCATACATGGTGCCGTCAGGCGCTCCCGTTAAACCAGAGAAGGTTGTCCCCGACGGGGGTGTGGTCGTACCAATCTGGGTGTAAGCCCCAGTGGTCGTATTCACTGCATAGAGACCATTGTTGTCATTATTGACAACGTACATGGTATCAAAATCTCCGCCAACGAAGTCGCCAGCAAAGAA
>DICP01000097.1:0-332 GCA_002417685.1 Candidatus Mesolinea sp. UBA5823 | reverse complement strand
GATGTAAACCAGGTTTTCCCCAGGGTAAACATCCATGGCAAAAGCGGGAGCTGTGCTGAGAATGCCACCTAAGTCGTTCCTCGCGTCGCTCATCGCAGGTGCATTTCCGACTTTTGGCGCAGGTCCTATAGAAGCGACCTTGTCATTGTCTGGCAATTGACCTGTAAAGGCTGGAATGGAGATTTCAGGTTGAACAGCCGGCATCTGATCCAGCTCAATCAACTCGATATCAACATCAACCGTGCCGGTGTTGACCAGAGTCAAGGTCTGAGTACCAATCTGATCGACAATCAAGGTCTTTTCGAGCTCAGAAGGCACAGCGCTCAGGCAGG
>DICP01000007.1 GCA_002417685.1 Candidatus Mesolinea sp. UBA5823 | reverse complement strand
TGCGTCATCCTTGACAACTCAGCAGACCACTAATACAATAAGCCAATTCTTTGGTCTTTTTGGAATAATTATGAACCTCACACGACGCCAGGAAACTTTTATCAATCGTTTTCTCGATCTTTATCGAGAATTAAATGGGCCGATCCATTACTCGTTATTGGCAGAACGGGTTGGAGTGAGTCCCTTCACTGCCTATGATATGCTGCGCTTGCTCGAAGAGAAGGGATATGTCACTTCTGAGTATCGTATTGGTTCTGAAAAGCCATCCGTGGGACGCTCAGCAGTTGTATTCATACCCACTGAAGTGGCCAGTCGCCGAATAGAAGAGTTAACGAACGGTGCCGATTTGGGCGATTGGGACAGTACCAAGTCACGTATCCTGGCGAGAATCCGAACGAGCGAATTCCAGGATCGAATACTGGCTGAAGAAATGTTAGCCCGCGTACCGCCGGATGCGCCGGAAACCCTGCGTTATTGCTTTGAGGTTATGATGGTTCTTATACTCAGGCTCGGCAGGGGCACTGGCCGCCACATCCTGGTCGAACGTCTGCCTCAATTTTTAAAACCGAAAGGTACAATTTCCCGTTCAGGATTGCTTTTATTAGGTGGATTTGTTTTAGGTCTGTTAGCTAATGAGAATGCGATAGATTTAGATTGGGACCAATCAATCATTAAACAAGTCGAACGGTATCAAGCCCTAGTGATGGAAATGGAGCCTCGCCTATATCGAAGTTTAGGCGATGGCATAAAAGACATGTTTGCGCTCGTACTTCAGAGCTAAATAAATTATCTATATTTTGGTCATTTTGGGATTTTACAATGACAATTTCTGTTGAGGCTCTTCTTTTAACAAAACAATATTCTTCCCAGCCAAAGGGAAGTCGGCCCGCGCTGGATGCGGTTGACCTGCATGTCGAGGCTGGACAACTGTACGGACTGGTTGGCCCGGATGGTGCAGGCAAGACAACCCTGCTGCGCATCCTCTCCACTGTCATGAATCCGACATCGGGCTCTGCCCGATTAATGGGTTATGACGTGAATAAGCAAGCTGAGCAGGTCCGCTCCAGATTAGGATATATGCCGCAGGCTTTCAGCTTGTATCCCGATTTGAGTGTGATGGAAAACCTACGTTTCTTCGCTGACATAAATGGCGTGCCGCGTGGGAAACAAAAAAGTCGCATTGACGAATTACTGGAGTTCGCGCGCCTGACGGATTTTACTTCCCGGCGCAGCGAGAATCTCTCAGGTGGGATGCGAAAAAAGTTAGCATTAGCTTGCGCTTTGGTACATGAACCAGAAATCCTGTTATTGGATGAACCGACCACGGGTGTAGATCCGGTTTCCAGACGGGAGTTATGGCAATTGCTGGCTAAGGTTGTTCAACAAGGCGTTACCGTTCTGGTCAGTACACCTTATATGGATGAAGCGGAACGGTGTAATATGGTCAGCATCATTTATCAGGGTCGAATACTCACCACGGGCGCGCCTGCGGACTTGGAGCGGCAAATGCCTTTCCGGATCGTAGAGATCAAAGCCAAGCCGCGCGGAATGCTGCGTCAGGTGGTTGATAAAACAGATGGTGGGTATGGCTGGCGCGCTGTTGGCGACCGTCTGCGTCTCTCGGTGGTGGACCCGGCTGAGGCGCAAGCGCGAATCAAGGCAAATCTGGAAACAGCTGGCGCGCAGATCAGCATTCTGCGTGAAGCACGGATCCTGATGGAAGATGTTTTCATTTACCTGGTTGAACAGCAGGAGAAGCAGGCATGAGCTCAGAAAAAGCTGTACAAGCCACTCAACTGACGCGAAAATTTGGTGACTTCATCGCTGTAGACCATATCAGCTTCGATATCCCCAAAGGCGAAATTTTTGGGCTCCTCGGTCCGAACGGAGCGGGCAAAACCACCACAATCCGTATGTTATGTGGCATTCTGACGCCCACATCGGGGGCAGCTAGTGTCCTGGGATTTGATGTGTCCAAGCAAGCCGAAGAAGTCAAGCAAAGAATCGGCTATATGTCGCAAAAATTTTCACTTTATAACGATCTGAGTGTATCTGAAAACCTAAATTTTTACGCAAACTTATATGGAATCCCCCGTGAGAAAGTAAAACCACGAATAACTGAGTTAATTGAAATAGCTGGTTTACAAGGGCACGAGAAACAATTGACTGGCAACCTTTCGGGTGCATGGCGTCAGCGTTTGGCGCTTGCTTGTGCAATTGTACATGAACCACCGATGATTTTTTTGGATGAACCGACAGCCGGAGTTGACCCGGTATCACGACGCGAATTTTGGGAAATGATTTATACAATGGCTGGCCGAGGAGTAAGTGTGCTTGCAACTACTCATTACATGGATGAAGCTGAGTTTTGTAACGTAATTGGGATGATGTATCGTTCACGTTTAATTGCGCTCAACGACCCAGATTCATTGAAAGATGAAATGAGAGGTATTTTATTTGAAGTCGATTGCCATGAACCGGGTCGTGCGGAAAAAATATTACGTGATTTGCCAACCGTACAAGATGTGGCAGCGCATGGCGTTATTTTACATGTTCTCATGACCGATGAGAATGAAAAGGGTTTTCTGGAAAAAGTATTGATGGATAACGAGATTGTTATAGATCGAATCGAGCGCGTTTTGCCTTCGTTGGAAGATGTGTTTGTTTCGTTGGTAGATCAAGAAAATCGCCTGCACGTACGGGCAGAAATCGATTAAGGAGGTTCACATGAGACAAAGTTTTCGCCGCATGATGACCATAGTTCGAAAAGAATGGTTACACATTATTCGTGATCCTCGCACCCTGGCGCTGGTGATCGTTTTGCCAGTCATGATGTTGTTCCTACTTGGATATGCAGTTGCAAATGATGTTAAAGATATTCCTCTGGCTGTGGTCGACCTATCACATACGGATACCAGCCGCACCCTGGTAGATAAATTGACAAGCAGCGAGTTTTTTAAGTATACACACGCAGCTCAGAGTGAAAATGAGATTTTAGCGATGATGGACGCAGGTATTGTTAAAGCTGGTCTTTACATCCCCGAAAGTTTTGGAAGAGATGTCAGTACGGGGGGAGTTGGAACCATTCAGTTTTATATCGATGGCTCAAATCCCACCATTGCGCAAACCGCTCAACTTGCTGCTGAAACGATCAGCCAATCAATGTCGCAGGAGATTCTCATCAAGCGTCTGGAGCGTAGTGGCACAGGTATGCAGCTGAGTCTTCCGGTGGATGCACGCATGCGGTACTTGTATAATCCAGATATGAAGCGGATGAACTTCATGATTCCTGGTTTAGTCGCGATTATTCTCCAAATTCAGACATTACTATTGACCGCATTCGCCATCGTGCGTGAACGCGAGCAAGGTACCCTCGAACAGCTTATCGTGACCCCGGTCCGGTCATGGGAATTAATGTTAGGTAAGATTTTGCCTTTCGTTGTAGTGGCTTTTGTTAACGTAGTTATGACCGTGGCAGTTGGTGCTATCTGGTTCGGAGTGGATGTTGTCGGCAGTATCCCACTTCTGGCAGGACTAAGCCTTATATTTCTGCTTGGGTCGCTGGGATTGGGGGTGCTCATTTCAAACATTTCCAAAACTCAGATGCAAGCCATGTACATGGCTTCGTTTATCATGATGCCATCTTTTATACTGGCTGGGCTGCTGTTTCCGCGTGAGAATATGCCCTGGCTGGCTTACTATGCCGGCTATTTTTTACCAGTGACTTATTTCCTGGAGATTGTCCGTGGCATCATACTAAAGGGTGCGAATTTCTTTACTTTATGGATCTGGATCTGGCCAATGGCTGTGTTCAGTATCGTGGTATTCTTTGCAAGTGTCTTAATGTTCCATAAGCGCCTGTAATACCTGACACTATCAAAAAACCATTTCTCAATTAGGAGATTAAAATGAAAAAATCCCTTCCCAAAATAATATCGCTCGTTATCGTCTTTAGCATCGGATTAACAGGATGTCAAAGTCTGAATGGTCAAAGTACTGCACAGCTAAATGCTTCGGGAACAATTTCTGTAGCCCAGGTTAATATTGCCCCCCAATTAGGCGGTATGGTCGTATCGGTCAGTGTTGAAGAAGGTTCACAAGTGAAAAAAGGCGATGAATTGTTCCGCCTGGATGATTCTTTGCTCATTGCACAGCGTGATCAGGCAAACGCTGCGATCACGTTGGCTGAAGCAGCTGTAAACACAGCCAAAGTGCAATACGAACTTGCCCTAAATGTTTCACGTTTGCAGGATCAACAGAACCGTATGAGTAGTTGGAATATTACTCAGCCCACTCAATTTGAGCTGCCAACCTGGTACTTCGATAAAGAAGAAAAAATCGAATCTGCCAAAGCAGAAATGGAAACTGCAAGTGCTGATCTTGTAGATGAAAAAGCAAACCTCCAAAAAATCCTTAGTGATAACGCTTCTCAGGGATTCATAGAAGCAGAAAAACGTGTTGCCGAAGCGCAAGTTGCTTTTTTGATAGCAGATCAGGTCCTTACTCAGGCAAATAGCGCACAGGATAAAGAAGATTTACAAAACTTTGCCCAAGACCAATATGATGCAGCTGAAACCGAACTAACCTCTTCTCAATCCAATTACAATCGTTTATTAACGTCACAAGCTGCTAAAGATGTGCTCGAAGGTCGCGCCCGCGTACAAGTAGCACAAGAACGTTTTGACCGCGCCTGGGATTATTACAATTCGCTTATGAGCGGTGACCAGTCTTTGCAGGTTAAGGCTGCCGAGTCAGGTGTGACACAAGCCGAAGCTGCATTATCGCAAGCTCAGGCTGCATTGGCTACGCTGGATGTTCAACTGAAAAAAACGATCGTTACCGCCCCGGTGGACGGTACAGTACTGACTAGTAATTTAGAAGTCGGCGAAACGCTCGCCCCCACTAGTGTGGTATTAATTATTGGCCAATTACAGGAGGTAAATTTGACCGTGTTCATCCCGGAAACAGAGTACGGAAAGGTAAAACTTGGTGACCAGGTCTCAATAACTGTGGATTCATTCCCCGGAGAAACGTTCAGTGGCACAGTGGTTTATATTTCGGACCAGGCTGAGTTTACTCCGCGCAATGTCCAAACGGTGGAAGGACGTAAAACAACCGTTTACGCAGTGAAGATCACAGTACCTAATACAGATCTTGAACTAAAACCTGGAATGCCCGCAGATGTCACTTTTATTCGAAAATAAAAATTCAGGAAAACTCATGAAAACGCAGAATGCTGTTGTTGTAACAGGTAGCGCCGCACAGGTATCACCAGAAATAGCCAGTCAATTGGGCATGGTAATTCTTCCATTGACCATAATCGTTGCAGGGAAAGCATACCTTGACGGTGTTGATATCTTTCCGGGTGAGCTTTACCAGAAAATGCGCACTCAAAAGTTGGAAGTAAAGACCGCTGCACCCAATGTCGGACAATATTATGAGTGTTTTAAAAGTATTATTGACCAGAAAGGGCGCGATGTTCTTTGTATTACGCTTTCGAGGCAATTAAGCTCTGACTACAATACTGCCGTTGTTGCGGCGCAAATGATTTCGAATGAATACCCGCTGTCAAAAGTGATCGTTTTTGATAGTTTGCGAGCCGCCGCGCCACAAGGTTTATTGGCGATTGAAGCAGCAAAGCAATTGCAAGCAGGGCTTTCGATGGAAGAGGAAGTGGTTCAGTATTTGACGAATGCCAGGCACAGATCGGGGCTGATCGCCGGGGTGGACACGTTGGATTATCTTGCCCAAGGCGGCCGGATTGGTAAAGCGGCGTATCTGGTTGGCAGTGCGCTACAGATCATACCTATTCTCACCATAAATAAAGAGGGGATTGTCGCTCCCTCCAGGGTTGTACGTAATAAAGATAACGTAATTCCTGCGATCATTTCTATCCTGACCAATCAGACGTCTGGATTCAAGAAACTGGATTTAGCAGTGATGCATGCCGATGCTCAAGAAAAAGCTGAAGCCTTACAACATTCGCTTAACGAACGTTACCCTTCATTGGAGATTCCAATCAGTGAATTTACACCGGTTATGGGAGCGCATGCCGGGCCAGGTTTGATTGGGTTAGGTTATTTGTATGAATAGAAATTTGGAAAAGGCATAGAATTAGCTTATGATAGTTAATTTTGCTCTTTCAATGCCGGTGGTAAGCATTATTTTTCTCTTGTTATTTGGGTACTTCTTCGGTTCTATACCTAGTGGTTACATGGCCGGTAAATGGATCAAAGGAATTGATTTACGCCAATACGGCAGTGGAACGGTCAGCGGTTCCATGGTGTGGGAACATGTGGCGAAGTGGGCGGTAGTCCCGGTTGGACTTTTTGATATCTTCAAAGGCGCATTTCCAACCTGGCTTGGATTACGTCTGGGAATGGGGGAGCTGGCGGCTATGCTGGCGGGATTTGCTGCCATAGTGGGTCACAACTGGTCAATTTATCTCAATTTCCAGGGCGGGCGTGGATTCAGTCCCTTCCTGGGTGAGTTATTGGTGCTTTTTCCCTGGGGGCTAGTAATAGTATTGGCTGGATTGGCGATTGGTAACATTTTTCAAAACCCAATTTTCCCACTTTTTACAGTCCTGCTTTTACCTTTTTTTGCCCAATTTTTACAGGATTCCCCCATTGTTTTGTGGTGTTCTTTAGGTATGACGCTAATTACACTCATTAAAAGGTTGGAAGCAAACCGTCGTCCTCTTCCAGCTGACAGGAAAGAACGTCAAAGAACAATCATTCGGCGGCTATTGCTAGATCGCGACATTCAGGACCACGAAGAATGGATCCGCCAGGAGCCACGATAATAATAGCTAATTGATCAAGTCTTTCGAAAATGGGATTGACAATTATGACAGAAAAATTACCAGATCACGGTTCGTGTTTTGTTTGTGGAAAAACAAACCCCAAGAGTATTGGTGTCGAATGGGAATTAGGGCCAGAGTGTCATATTGTTGCATCTTTTAGGTTTAATGAATATCAGCAAGGACCTCCAGGATTTGTCCATGGGGGAGCCTCGGCAGCCGTACTAGATGAAGCTATGGGATCTGCAGTCTGGCAGGCTGGATATCGGGCGGCCACGGTTCATCTCGAATTGGATTATCGAAAACCAATCCCGATTGGGGAAGAAATTAATATTCAAGGCTGGTTGTTTTCTGAAGAAAGGAATTCGGCGACTACTCGCGGCATCATTTATCTTTCAGATGGAACGATCGCAGTTGAAGCCTACGCTAAATATGTTAGCGCACCTCAGCTATTTAAGGACGTCCCATCCGCGGAAAATCTCTCAGGTTTCGATTCCCCGGCTAGTCTATCTCTTTGAACTTATTATTTAGAGATATATGAAACTTACAAAGAAAATTGTCTGGGCTGTAATATTTGCGATTGCGATGGCTTTTTTGGAAGCAGCAGTTGTCGTGTATTTACGACGATTGTATGGCATCACCGATCTAATCCTCACTGTACCCCCCTTTGACCCTCAGATCGCCAGGATTGAATTAGGAAGAGAACTGGCAACTTTACTCATGCTACTTTCATTGGGTTGGATAGCAGGACAAAAACTTCAATCCCGTTTGGGGTTTACCTTGATTGCATTTGGAGTATGGGACATCTTTTATTACCTGTGGCTTAAAGTTTTTATCGCATGGCCAACTACCTTGCTTGATCCCGATCTGCTTTTTCTCATTCCACTGCCCTGGTGGGGACCTGTCATCGCGCCCATATTGATTTCCCTGTTAATGATCATGGGTGGAACATTGGCTATCCTTAGAGAGGAACAGGGTCATGTCATTCGCTTTATGATTACGGAAGCGATCGTTTTACTGGCTGGTATTTTGGCGATGTTGTATGCGTTTATGCAAGATGCAATATCCACCCTTCCCGCAAGTGCAAGCTTACTCAG
>DICP01000029.1:12236-19605 GCA_002417685.1 Candidatus Mesolinea sp. UBA5823 | reverse complement strand
CTAAGCTGCGCCGCACCGCGGCATTGGCGTTGTTGCAAAAGGGACTCTCCTGGTATTGCTGCGCGTCATCCGGGTACCAGCTGGCGAAAATCTGGCGCTCCGAGTACTTTGAGCTCTGCCCGCCGCGCTGTTTGCCATAAACCAAGGCAATTTGCGGGTCAGCAAAGGGCGTTAGTAGCTTTTCCAGCCAATCCGGGTAAACCGGGTAGACATGCGCACTGGCAAAGACGAGCAATTCCGCACTGGCAGCTTGAATGCCAAGGTTAAGTGAGCGGCCAAAAGTAAACTCCTCAGGGGCGATATGCACCACCCGCACCGGATAGCGTGCCGCCACCGTCAGCGTGCCATCCGTCGAGCCGGAATCGACGAGGATGACCTCAACGTCTTTGACTGTCTGCTGTGCGATGCCTTCGAGCAGGCGGCCAAGGTGTTTTTCTTCGTTATAGGAGCGGATGATGATTGAGCAAGATGATTGTGGCAACTTTCACCTTTTGCATAGTGATTCGTAATCGTATCTTCAGGAAATTTATTATACCTGAAGCTCTGGAAGCCGGGCACTTTGGGATTGCGCAAAAAATAGCAGCCAGATGATCTGGCTGCTATTTAGGGTTAATTTGAAAACCTAATCTTATCTGCCTTTGCGGGTGGCGCGGTCAACAATGACAGCACCAACCAGCACAGCACCGCGCACGATGTATTGTATGGAAATATCAATCCCCATTAGGTTCATCCCGGAGGTGAGGGACATCATCACCAAAGCGCCAATGAAAGAGCCAATGATCGTGCCCACGCCGCCAGCTGCAGAGACGCCCCCAACGAAGGCTGCCGCAATAGCATCGGTCTCGAAGCCAAGTCCAGCAGTGGTAGTAGCTGATTGCAAGCGGGAGGCATAGAGAATGCCAGAGAGGGCTGAGAGGACACCCATAAAGGCAAACACGAGCTGGGTGATACGGGCAACGCTAATACCGCTGAGCTCGGCAGCTTCTGGGTTGCCGCCCACCGCGTAGATGTGCCGTCCTAAAGGCGTCTTAGTGGTGATAAAGGTAAACAAAGCAACCACAATCAGCACGATGACCAAGCTCCAAGAAAGTCCGTTATAACCCGAGAGCAACCATACGACGTATCCGATGATGGCAGAAGTCAGGATCATCTGTAAGATGAACATCGAAGGGGATGAAACCTCAAAGTTATAAGAAATTTTTTTCCGGCGGCTGCGGATGGCTGAAATAATGGAAAAGATAATCGCAATCACGCCAATGATCAGTGTAACTTTGTGGCGGTCATCCAAAAAACCAAAATCAGGGATGTCGGGGATAAAACCATTGCCGATCGCATTGAATATGGGATCTCGGATGATGATGGTACCTGTCCCCATGGTCACAAGCAGCAGTGCACCGCGGAAAATCAAGCCGGCTGCCATCGTCGAGACGAAAGCTGGTACGCCTAATTTAGCAATTGGCAGGGAGGTGAGCAGCCCAGAAAGTGCGCCCAAGATGAGCACCACTGGGATGACAACGTAGACAGGCAATCCCCAAGAGGTCATCGCAATAGCGGCAAAGGCGCCTAAAAAGCCTGCCAGATAGCCGACCGAAAGGTCAATGTGGCGGATGACAATAATCAGCGTCATGCCTACAGCTAATACGGCGATGTAACCCATTTGGTTGAGGAGGTTGCTGATGTTCCTAGAGGAAATGAAACCGCCATCTGTAGCGATCGTGAAAATGAGCATGATCACGATCAGCGCAATAAACATAAAATATTGGCTGAAATTTGCTGATAAAAGGGATAAGACTTCAGAGAAAATATTTGGCTTTGCGGGATCAGATTTTTCGTCAGACATGGTGTCTCTCCTTAATATTCCACTGCAATTTCCATGATTTTTTCCTGTGTGGCTTCTTCACCGGTGAGCTCACCTTTGATTTGACCACCAGACATTACATAAACACGATCACTCATCCCCAAGATTTCGGGCAGCTCCGAAGAAATCATGATTATGCTCATCCCTCTTTCGACCAGAGAATTCATGATCGTGTAAATTTCATACTTTGCGCCTACGTCAATTCCGCGTGTTGGTTCGTCCAAGATCATCACACCCGGCTTGACGAACAACCATTTGCCGAGAGAGACTTTTTGCTGATTACCACCACTGAGGTTAAGCACCTTTTGTTCAATTGAGGGAGTCTTGATGTTGAGGCTCTCTTTGTAATTATTGGCAACGACAATTTCCTCATTTTCATTGATGATGCCCCGCTCGGTAATTTCGCGTAGGTTTGATAAAGTGATATTCGTCTTAACATCCTGAATTAGAATCAAACCGTTCCCTTTGCGATCCTCGGTGACGTATGCTAATTGGGAAATGATGGCATCATGCGGATTGCGGAATTTTTGCTCTTTTCCCTTAATAAAAATCTTCCCACTCACATGGTAACGATCCGGATTACCAAAAATGCTCTTCGCAAGCTCAGTGCGCCCGGAGCCCATTAAGCCAGCGATGCCGACAATTTCGCCTGCGTGCACGTTAATGTTGATATCTTTGAGGATTTGCCGACCTAAAGCAGGGGAATAAGCCGACCAGTTTTCGAGACGTAAAACCTCTTCTCCAATTTCGATTTTTTTTCGCTTAGGAAAAACGTTATCAATCGAACGGCCCACCATATGCCTGATCAAGGTGCTTTCCCTCACCTGATGCTCTCTATTATCCAAGGTGCAAATTGTTTTTCCGTCCCGCAACACGGTGATGGTATCCGCTACAGCTAAAACCTCACGTAATTTGTGCGAAATCAAGATGCAAGTTACCCCCTGCTTTTTAAGGCCTTTGATTAATTCGAGCAAGTTGTCACTATCAGTTTCATTAAGCGCAGCTGTAGGCTCATCCAAGATGAGAATTTTTACATCCTTTTTAAGCGCTTTTGCGATTTCGATCAGCTGCTGCTTACCGACGCCAAGCGTCTTGACTTTAGTTTCCGGGTTGACGTCTAAGCCTACTTTTTTGAGAATATCAGCCGCTTGCTTAATGGTTTCATAGGAATCAATGGTAAGACCATTGGTAATTTCGTTGCCTAAAAAGATGTTATCGTACACAGATAATTCAGGCACAAGGGCAAGTTCCTGATAGATAATGGCAATACCAGCATTTTCACTATCGCGTATGCCTGAAAACTTTTGTGGTTCACCATTAATAAAGATCTCACCACTGTACGTGCCGTAAGGATGAACCCCGCTGAGAACTTTCACCAAAGTAGATTTCCCCGCACCATTTTCACCGACTAAACAGTGAATTTCACCTTTTGCGACGCTAAAGGTGACATCGTCAAGTGCCTTAACCCCGGGGAATTCTTTGGTGATAGATTTCATTTCTAGGATAGGCTGTTCCATTAGCGCCTCCTTATTGCGAAATGTATTATTTTGTAAAATAGTGACTGGTTTCCCAGTCACTATTCTACCCTAAATCAAACGATTTTACTTAAGATTTTCCAACCCAGTGAACTGATCTGCTGTGTAATAGCCAGAGTCAATGATGGCTGCAATCAGGTTGGTTTGGTCCACGCTGATAACCTCTGATGGTTTGGCGGGAACATCAATCACACCATTGTTATAGGTGGTGGTTGCTTCAGGTGTACCGCCCTCCAAGAAGGTCACGGCAGCCTTGATCGCATCAGCAACCAATACGCGCACATCCTTCAGCACGGTCATGGACTGCTTGCCATCAATGATATATTGCACTGATGCAATTTCAGCATCCTGACCAGTGATCACGTAGGAAGTGACGTCAGTATCGGCAGCAAAGGTATCTGCAATCGCGCGGGCTGTGCCATCATTGGGTGCCAAGATGAAGACATCACCCTTATCTGCAGCCGTAGCAGCAGTCAGGTTGGATTCAGCTAAGTTCTTGGCTACGTTGAAGTCCCAGTTGGTGGTAATCTGACCAATGATTCGGCCCATTTCCTCACGGGTGAGCGTGGGTTTATCTTGCAATGCCACAGCTTCGGAGGAGTTCTTGATTACGAATGTGCCGTCTACGATCTTAGGTTGCAGCACGCTCCAAGCGCCTTCAAAGAACAAGAAAGCGTTGTTATCGGAGGCAGCGCCCGCATACAAGTACAGCGGGTTGCCTGTGCCGGTGGCATGGTCAACTAGGTACTGACCCTGGGCTTTACCGACAGAGACGCTATCAAAGGTTACATAGTAATCGACAGCAGCGGTATCGGTAATCAGGCGGTCATAAGAAATGACCTTGACGCCGGCTGCACGGGCAGCCTCTGCTGAAGCAGCTGCGGCAGTGCTATCGTGCGGGCAGATGATGAGAACTTTGATGCCCTTGGAAATCAGGGTCTCAACGTTCTGTTTTTCCTTAGCAGAATCACCCTGGCTGAAGAGAATTTCCACGCTGTAGCCTTCATTTTGCAGGGCTTCTTTGAAGCGGGTTTCATCCTGGATCCAGCGGGGTTCATCCTTGGTGGGTAAAACAATCCCAACTGCCAGCGTTTCTCCGCCACCTGTTGTGGTGGTCTCGGTGGGAGTAGCTTCGCCGCCACACGCTGCGAGAGCAAAGCTACTGATAATCAATATGCTTAAAAGCATCCAAACGAACTTCTTACCTTTCATTCTTAACTCCTTCTAAATTAGAATTGTGACTTACTGTTTGGAAAAGACTAAAACTTATCTTCTGTTAGCGACCATCTCCTTTCTCGTGCTGAGTTAACACAACCTTATTATAAGACTAATTATGGATTAAGCTAAAGCATTCGGCAATTCGAGACCTGCGGAAAGTCATCAAAATAAAAGAGATCATAACCGCGCCTCTTTGTTACCACAAAAACCCAAGGCAAGCTATTATTTATTGATTAAAGGCAAGTAAATGTAATGCTCATCCACAATGGGCGTAGATGTGGGCAGGGGTTCGGGGGTGATGGTAATTGTGCCTGCGGATGCCAAGCCGGTTGTTCCATCCTTTAAAGCCGCTTGCACGTACACTCGGTGTTGCCCAGGCTGGAGAGCAGAGACGTCCAACTCGGCAAATAGTGCCTCCTCAGCTTCATCCCAAGACCCATCTTCCGGCTGGATGTCGTAGAGCTCAGCGCTCTCTTGCCATGGAGCCAAATCAATGCTATACACAGCGGAAGCAACTATCGGCGAGGGATCCGGAAGAAATCTGTAAAGGTTAGTATTGGCAACAGCTGAAAGCTGCCAAATAGTCTGCCCATTTTCTATATGAGGTTGAATGCTCAAGTTGGTAATTTCTGGTCCTACTGGCAGGCTATATGGAGCGAATGAGGCTTTTGCTGCTCGCACCAGCATGTTGAGATTTGCATTGAGTTCCCATTCAAAGTCCTCGCAGTTCATAAAGTATTGACCTTCTGAACCGCTCCCAATCGCGTAAGCTAAAGCCGGTACACCCAGCTCACCATAGACATAATCCTCGGGCGTACCATGGAATTGCGTTGTTGGCTCATTCGGAAAAGCGTCTAAACCATAGGCAAGTTTATTGGCTAAGGTGTAGAGCTCAGCTTTTTCGGGAGCATCATCACCTGTGTAAAAATAAGGGTACCTGAAAATGTCCCCATAGCTCTCAATATTAAGAAGGAGACCGCTTACCTCTGCAGTATCAAAAGGATCCTCGTCGCGATAGTCAGGGAAAACATTGGCAAGATACGTTTTAATAGAGGAGGATTCTGGCTCAGAAAGGATAGAAGCGCCACTGTAGATATTTGTGCAGCCTGAGTAGCCCCCTGTCCATTCAAAGGGAAAATTGCGCCGCAGGTCGGTGCCAGTGCTGATCGGTTCGGTGGGGCAAGTGGTAGCATTGAGGTTTTTCATGCGGGCACTAGTACCACCTGTTCCGGCCAAGCTGCTCTCTATTTGCTCTTCCACAATCGCCCGGCCATCCGGATTTGCAACTAAGAGAAGGTGGATTTCGGTCTCGTCGAGCAGCCAAGTAACTTCTGGGTCTTTTTCGTAGTTTTCCAAAAGATACTCGGCAAAGCGCAAGTTTAGTTCAACGGGTGCCAAATCACGGGCATGCAAAGCACTCATCACAAAAAGGACCGGCTTACTACCGGTCGTCTTATTGTTGGTAAGCTTGAGGACATTCAAATCATACCCCGATGTGCCGGCAGAATTCTCCTTGACCCACGAATCGCCGATATCGAGCCAGTCAACCAGCTCAGGGTGTTCTTCAGCAAGGCTTGCGGCATCAGCAAGAACTGTATCCAGCGTACGGTAGCAAAGAAAATCTGGGAGCGTGTCGAGTGCTTCTTGTGCCAGGGATCCCCGCTGGGTGAAAAGCGGAAAACAAAGTGTAAAAACGAAACAAACAAGAACCCCAGCAATCCAGAATCGGTGAGATTTGAGCAAGGCAAACTCCTTTGTAAAGAGGTGAAAATTTCAAGAGCGAATTATACAAGGAAAGGCTCATTTAGGAGTAAAAACGTCATTATCATCTGTACCTGGAGAATCTCAAAAAGTTGACAGCCCTGCCGGGATAGATTATGCTTATTTTAAGTTCGGGCGGGACCGGCACGGCGGAGCCCTGCGAACCCCGTCAGGTCCGAGAGGAAGCAGCGGTAAGGAGGTCGCTTCGGGTGTTGCCGACAAACCTGCCCGAACACTTTTATCTACCATGACTGAGCCATCCAACTCCACACCTCCGGTCTGCTCTTATGAGGGCTCTGATTATCAGCAATCTTTCTGGGAAGCAGGCCAGCGCCAATACGAAGATGCTGTCGAAGCCATTGCACTTCGGCGACTGCTTCCGGCAAAGGGTGAGCTGTTGCTCGAGCTGGGCGCTGGTGCCGGCCGCAATACACCGCGCTATGGCGGCTATAAGCGCGTGGTCCTTCTGGATTACTCTCGTACGCAGCTGCTGCAAGCACGCGAGCGCTTAGGTGATAACCCATCCTACACATACGTTGCTGCGGATGTATACAAACTCCCATTCGTAACCAGTCTGTTTGATGGTGCCACGATGATCCGTACGCTGCATCATATGGCTGAACCTGGCTTAGCCTTGCAGAGTGTTCGTCGCGTGCTGGCTCAGGACGCCATTTTTATCTTAGAATTCGCCAATAAGCGCAACCTGAAAGCTGTATTTCGTTACCTCAGCGGCAAGCAAGCCTGGAATCCCTTTTCACCCGAACAGGTGGAATTTGCCGCGCTCAATTTTGACTTTCACCCGAAGACTATCCGCAGGTTACTAACAGCATGCAACTTCAAGATTGAACGGCAATTAGCTGTATCTTATTTCCGTGTGGGTTGGCTCAAGCAGCACCTGCCGCTTGGGTTCCTGGTGGGTTTAGATTCAGCCTTGCAGTGGACGGGAGCCTTCGCGCAGTATTCACCAAGCATCTTCACCCGTGCCAGAGCTTTGGGT
>DICP01000029.1:0-12206 GCA_002417685.1 Candidatus Mesolinea sp. UBA5823 | reverse complement strand
TTAGCAGAAAGCGCTTCCTCTCAAACCTGCCCAGGTTGTGGCAACTTTTGGGAGTATTCTGAAGGTATCTACGACTTTCGGATTAAACCTGTAGCTTAAACCTATGCGTCAAGTACTTTATCAGGGCAATCTGCAGGTTGGGGGTTCACTTCTAAATCCAGCGGGGCAGCACCTGGCAAGCTTCTCCCTTTCCAAAACCAGAAATAGTACATCGCCACAGAAGCAATATAGAAGAAGATCGTTATAAGGAAGGGCGGCGCAAAGCCGTAGTTTACTTGGAAGTATCCGCTAAACGTCGGGCTGAATGCCCAACCAAAATTACTTGCCATACTGGATAGGCTCGCCACCATAGCACGTGATTCTGGTTCGACTTGTTCCATCGTAAAGGTCGTATAAACAGGCGAGCTCATGTTCATCAGCACCAAGCGAAAATAATATGCCATAGCTGCCACGCCAAACCAAGGCGCGAAACCCAACAGGGCTAAGAAGGGAATGGAAAGCCCTTGCGTTGCCACGACAACCTGGATCTTGCCAAATTTTTCCGCTAACGCTGGTGCTAAAAGCAGCCCGATGCCCATTGCAAGCGATCCCCAGGCGAACAGCACACCAATGGATGCGTCAGAGAGGTTATGCACGTTACGGAAGAATACATTCATGAAAGGCATAATCATGCCGGCACCGATCGAGGTACATAAAATTGGGAGGATCAGTTTGTTCAATTTGCCTGGGTTCTTGCGCATGTAATTAATTGGTGCAAAAGAGGCTAAATTGCTATCTTTGGCACGGTTTTGGCTGATCATAAAAATTGGGATGAGGGAAACTGCTACACCGATCACGATGATCCCTAAAGCCCAAGCGTAAGCAGTGGCACTGGTTGCGCTCACTGCCAATCTCGTGCCTGCCCACATCGGCAAATACCCGCCTACCCACTGGCCAATGGACGAGGCGGTCATGCTTAAGCCAGAGCTGAAGCTGAAGAGATAGGTGCGCTCAGTTTCACCACTATTTTCCATCAAGAAAGGGCCCATGGTTATAGCAGTGAGCGATTGAGCTAAGCCAATCACGATGTTCATCACTACAAAAATGGGCACTGATGGGTAGAGCACCATCATGAGGATGGCAACACCCATCCCGCTGTGCCCCACGATGAAAGCACGCTTGTGGCCAATGCGGTTGGCTAAGTATCCCATAGGCAGCGCTACAATGAGTGAAGTCGCGCTGCGGGCAGTGACTAAATTGCCCAAAACGGCTTCGTTGTAGCCTAAGCTCAGTACGTAGAAGTTGAAAAGCAGCTGATATACCCCTATGGCTGAGCCATAAATGATGGTGCCAATGAGGTATTTCCTGGCATTAGGGCTAAAGGCAGCGATGCGTTCTAAATAGGTTTTTACAAAAGAAGTCTTTTTAGCTTCAACATTTGATGGTGTTTTCTCCACCTTAATCCCCCTGAATAAACCTTTTGAGCAGGTCTTGCGTTGCTTCCAAGCCTTCGTAGCGTGTGGTGTAATAACGATCCCCCTCGGGGGAAACAGTGACATGTACCATGCCTGCTAAGCGCAGCTCACGGAGGTGGTGTGTGACGGTGGGTGGTCGCAAGCGTAACTGGCGGGAAAGCTGCGCTGCTGTCTGTGGCGATTGCACCAGTGTACGCAGGATACGCAGGCGAGTGGGGTCCGAGAGTGCCTTAAGGCTCAGCAAGAGGCTATCCGGGATTACTTCACCTGGGATTAAAGCCATGTGATCTGGCCGGGAGCCAAAAACCACAAGTAAGGTGTCCACATCTAAGCGGTTGTAATATAAGAAGGGTGATCCCCAAAAAGAGGGGGCTAAATAGATACGGCGAGCTTTGTCTAGCTCAGATAAGCGCACACCGGAAGAAAGCTCCTCGAGCATGGTGGGAAGCAGCAAAGAACCCGCGCGCATTTGTGCATGCGAGAGCCCTTGACGCAGCACGGGGAGAATGCGCTGCTCTTCTTCGAGAAAGAAGGCTTCTACATAAGCTTTTAGCGCCTTCAGGTACTTTTCTCCAAACTCCTCTCGATGTGCCCAGGTTTCATAAAGCAAATTCAAGTAAGTTGGGGTGACCAATCGGTCACGGTTCTGGAAGTTATTGCTAATGATGCTTTTTTCGGTTGCAGTCCATTTACGCTGGGGTGTGGTATTGAGCAACACATCGCGTACGGTTGCGGGCATGCCATAGTACAAACTCAATGACTCGAACCTTTTACCAGCGGGGAGACGCTCGAGCGCATCCAAAACAGCTTGGGCATCTTTGGGCATTGGGACGTTATGGACAAAGGGCAATGGCTCGTACATCAGGGTGATTGCTGTTTCCAGGGTCTCACGTTCGTCGGCGGGAAGTCGAGAGCGCACGCCGGCTGCCCAAGAGGCACGCAACCCATGTTGTTCAGGCCGATGGAGCACAAGCAAGCTGATGAATAGATCGTAGCCGGTGCCTATCTCCCATCTAAGGCGGGTGTAATCTGATTCAGGCAACATAAATCCTCATGATGAGTAAATAATGGTCTATTATATTAGCTGATTGTCTAACTGGTCAAGTGGAGAAAAGTTTGCTTAGGCTGCACCGCTTTCTTGGAAACTTCCACATTCGATTAAAATAGTAACGTAGAGGTGTGAATATGCATTCGATTCTGGACTATCTTGACTGGCGTGGGGATTTATCCTTCGCACTGGATCCGCTCAACGAAGTGGATAACCTGATTTTTTCGGTTTTATCCTATAATGACTTTAGCGGCGTGGTCCCAGGATTGGATAAACCCGGTTCAGTCACCTTGCAGGAGGCTGCAGACCGTATCGGACCAGCCCCTCGCGAAGTCACCACCAACCTGACGCGTTCATTTTTTGCAGCGCTGCCTTTGCTCCTGGAGAAATGTGCTCAAACCGAACGTTTTGCCAACTTGCAGCTTTCGCATTACATCGATCGTATCGAATTTGCCAAAGCTGAGCAGTTCTCGGCTGTCGTTTTCTCTTTAGATGAACAGCTGCACTTTATTGCCTTTAGCGGCACGGATGATACCTTGGCAGGTTGGAAGGAAGACCTCGAAATGAGCTTCCGAGAAGCGGTGCCAGCTCAGAGGGATGCGACGCGCTATGCTCAAGCTGTAATGGCAAACCTGAGCGGGGACTTCTACCTCGGCGGGCATTCTAAAGGCGGTAATTTGGCAGTTTACGCAGCTGCACACCTTACGCCGGAAGACCAGCAACGTATTATTGCTGTTTACAACAATGATGGACCGGGCTTTCTCGCCAACATTATTGAAAAAGAAGGCTACCAGCGCATTATTCACAAAGTGACCACTTTTATCCCCCAATCTTCTGTGGCAGGCATATTGCTAGAGCATGAAGAAAAATTTCAGATTATCAGGAGCAACGAGACTGGCTTAATGCAGCATAATGCCTTCTCTTGGGAAGTACTGGGAAAGCATTTTGTTTCTGAACAAGAACTTTCTAAAAGCAGCTTGGTGCTCAGTCAGGCTATCCGCGCTTGGTTGAATAATATCTCTTTAGAGGAAAGATCCCAGTTTGTGGAGGCTTTGTTCAAGGTGATCGACGCGACAGGTGCCAAGACCCTGAGCGAACTCTCTGAGGATAAACTTGCTACGGCTCGCGCGATGATCACAACCTTTACCCAAATGGAAGAGGAGACCCAGACTATCCTAAAAAAAGTGGTGGAAAGTTTTTTTGCCGAAAGCCAGAAAATATTACGTTCTTCATTAGGAGAGGGCGTGGAAAGCTTCATGCAGAAAACCTTAAAGCGCATCAAGCCTTCAGAGCCAAATTCTAGCGAAAGCTGAGTTTAAATAAGGTATAATATTATTAGAGCATAACCCCAAATAGAAGGCTGCCATGAGTGATATTCAGTTTCCCCGTTTTACCAAAGAAGAGCAAATCTCTGCATTGATCGATCAGCTCAGCGCTTACATCGAACAATATCATGGCGGTACGGTGGAGCTAGTCGCCATTGAAGGCAATGAAGTTAAGGTGCACTTGGGTGGTGCTTGTGAATGCTGTCCTTTGCTGCCTGCAACTTTACAGGGTTGGGTAGCTGGCACTTTGCGTCAATTTTTCCCGGATGTAACCGTTACGTCTGTAGATTAATTTGGAGGCAGCACTAAGCTGCGGTAGCCTGCATTTCCTTCTGCACGGTGTTATAGAGCGTTTCCCCTTTGATTTCATCCAGGGTGTAACACACGCCGCCCATCATCTCGGCTAATTCCTGCGCCAAACCTGTATCGAAAGCTTTAGCTTCCATATTAATAACCACGCTGTGAATGTCTTCTTTGGCAAATAAGCTCGCCATTTCCTTGATTTCTTCTTTCACCGGTTTATTCCCCATTGGCACGTTCCCGGCGCCATCCGTGAGAACAATGAGGAGCGGCTGTACATCCGGGTGAAGGATTTTTTCGCGCGTGATGACCTCATAAGCCATCTTCAAGCCGGCAGCTAAAGGTGTTTTACCGCCCACGGGGATATCAGCTAAAGCGCGTTGGGCTAAAAGTACGGAGTTGGTGGGCGCCAGCACGAGCGTCGCACGATCTTTTTGGAACACGACCAAGCCCACCCGATCGCGGCGTTGGTATGCATCCTTGAGCAGGGAAAAGATGGCGCTTTTGGTGGCTTGCATGCGCTCGGCAACTGCCATAGACCAAGACCCATCTACCAAAAAGAGGATGAGATTTCCAGTCTTTTTGACGCGCACCTTTTTTTGGAAGTCTTCCGGGCGCACTGCAAACGCCACGTTTTCTTTCTCGCGGATGGCTTTTCGCTGCCGCTGAAAGGGCGCTGCCGCACGGATGGTCGCATCAAAGGCGAGGTCGTCGGCTTTATGCGGAGAGGGGCGGGCTTTGATGTAACGCCCACGCTTGCGCTCAGTGAATGTCTCAGAGCGCCGTCCACCGTGCTTGCGCACCATTTCATCCAGCGGGGTGTCCAATTGGCGGGTTTCAAAAGGATCGCCGGGCTTGACCACCTTGCCGCCATCCCACCAATGAGCGTCCAGCTCGGTAAAAACTTGTTGCTGCGCTTCCCCCACCGGCACTTGCAGGTCATCCGGCTCTAAACTGATTCGCTCTTGCTCACTGCCCGTTTTTTTTTACCCTCATCGTCCTCATCAGAGGGCGTTTGCTCAGCTTCCACCGCTGCCTGCTCTTTAAGCTGCTCGATGCGCTCTTCTAATGCCTCAATGCCGATATCTGACCTACGGAAAGGTCCGGCTTTAACGCGATGCGGCAGAGCTAATTCTGCCGCTAAGGCAATATCATTCGGCACGATATGGCTGCGCCCTTCAAAAGCAGCTTGGGCGCGGGCAGCCTTGAGGATTACCAGGTCAGCGCGGTGGCCATCTACCTCCAGCGAGGCAGTCAGGTCGGCGATAATCAGTAAGTCTCGGGTGGTATAAGTGACCTCATCGACCAACGCGCGGGCTTTTTGGATCCGTTCGGAAAGCGCTTGTTCGCGGGGCAGCCAAGCCTCGCGGAATTTGACCGGATCTTGCTCGAAAGCGATATTGCGCTCCATAATCTCAACACGCGCGCGGGCATCCGGGATGCCGCGGATATCCACTGAGAGGGCAAAGCGGTCCAGCAGCTGTGGCCGCAGATCACCTTCTTCAGGGTTCATTGTACCTACTAAGATAAAGCGGGCGGGATGGCTAAATGAGATGCCTTCGCGCTCTACAATGTTCATCCCCATCGCAGCAGAATCCAGCAGAATATCGACGACATGGTCATCCAGCAGGTTAACCTCGTCGATATATAGCAGCCCACGGTTAGCAGAAGCTAAGACGCCCGGCTCAAAGTGGCGTTCGCCTTTTTGGATGGCACGCTCGATATCGAGCGTGCCGACCACACGGTCCTCTGTGGCAGAAACGGGCAGGTTGATGAAAGGCGTTGGGCGGCGGATGACGGGTAAAGGCTCCTTGGAAGCCGCGGCACGTTCGATGCACTCGGTGCACCAATGGGTTGGGTCGTGCGGATCGCAGCCAAACCGACAGCCTTCAATAGCTTCTTCTTCTGGCAGGAGAGCAGCCAAGGCACGCGCGGCTGTAGACTTAGCTGTACCGCGTTCGCCGCGGATGAGCACGCCGCCAATGCGCGGATCAACCGCGTTGAGCACCAGGGCACGGCGCATGCGCTCCTGCCCGACGATAGCAGTAAAAGGATAAATGACTCGTTGATTCATCAATTGCTTTTCCTCAGTGCTAAGTTTACCACGCCAAGGGAAGAAACAAGCGCAGGCATATATAACCTCGCATACTGTGAGGAATATTTAAATAGATGAGTTCTACACTATTCTTCTACTCGCATGAGAATATGCGTCACGGCAGTAGAGCCTGTACCTGCTAAGGATTGGATCATCCCAACGTGTGCTTGGGGCACTTGGGCTGTGCCTGCCTCACCGCGCAGCTGCAGGCATGCCTCCACAGCTTGATAGACGCCAGCTGCGCCCAGCGGATTGCCGCGTGCCTTATGCCCGCCTAGTGTGGCTACTGGTAAAGGCCGCTTCTGCCAACGGGCATGGTCTGCAGCCAAACGCCAACCCTCCCCGCGCGGAGCAAGGCCTGCTGCCTCGAGCGAGAGGACTGCATGCAGCGTGGTGATGTCTGCATATTCAAAGAAATCTGCTTGCGCTGGGGTGATGCCGGCTTGCTGGCAGGCACGCTGCACCGAGACGGCTGCAGCGTCAAAGAAGAGCGGATCGTTACGATCGTGCAGGGCAAAGCGATCTGTCACTAAACTTGAACCAGCGATACGCACAATAGGATGCCCCAAGCCTTCAGGGATCAGCTCGCGGCGTGTAAGGATAACGGCAGCTGCGCCATCCGCTAACGGGGCGATGTCATAAAGGTTAAACGGCTCCGCAAGCATGCCAGCCTTCAGGTAGGTCTCCAGTGCTAACGGCTTACGATACATCGCATGCGGGTTGTTGACAGCATTGGCATGTGCGAGCATGGGGAAAGACGCCAGCGCTGCTCGGTCTACCTGATTCTCATAGATATAGCGCTGCATGAGTAAGGCTGCTTGACCAATGGGGGTTAGCCCTTCGGCAGCTTCGTAGTCCGAGTCTAAAGTACGCACCGAGAGTGAGTCGACATCACTATCGAGAACATCGGTGGCTTTTTCCACGCCAATCACCAAGGCCACATCCACCATACCAGAGCGAACAGCGGTATAAGCCATACGCAGCGCAGCTCCGCCAGAGGCATCGGCTGCTTCCACCGTGGTGCCCTCCGCGCCCTTGAGACCGGCCCATTCGCACAGCAGCGAACCTAAGTTGGCTTGATGCGAAGCGCTGGCAGCAAGCATGTTACCTACAAAGATCGCCTGGGGCTGCAGCCCGCCGGCATCTTTTATGGCAGCGCGTATCGCCTGCACGCCCAAGTCGCGCAGCGAAATACTCCACAGCTCGCCCACATTGGTTTGCCCAATGCCGGCAATATAAACTTCAGGTTTGTTTACAGCCATAGCATGCCTACTTCACTGTAATCTCGCCGCGGAAGCGCAGATACGTGGCGTAGTCGATCTCCGTGCGGCGGGCAATGTATTCCTGCGTGGTGAGGGCTTTACCTTGGCGTTCGCGGATTGCATCCTGCACGCGGATGACAAAGGCGTCCGATCCAGCACCAGAACCATAAGAGGTCATGAGGATTAAATCTCCGGGCTTTGCCTCGTCCAAGATGGCAGAGAGCCCAATGAGCGCAGAACCGGAATACGTATTGCCGATCATAGGCGTGAGCAGCCCGGTCTTAATCTGCTCGGGCGTAAAGCCGAGCTCCTTAGCTACCCGCTGCGGGAACTTGGTATTGGGTTGATGGAAGACGGCGTAAGTGAAATCCGCGGGTTTAAGCCCCGTCTCGGTTAATATCGTGCGTGCAGCAGAGGTAATGTGCTGGAAGTAAGCCGGCTCCCCCGTGAAGCGCTGACCGTGCTCCGGGTAAACAGCGTGTTCCCTCCGCCAGAAATCCGGTGTATCTGTGACGTACGAATAGGTGGCTTCGATAGTTGCTAAGGCTTCCTCCGAAGGACCAATAATGTAGGCTGCGCCCCCAGAAGCAGCCGTATATTCGAGCGCATCGCCGGGCTTGCCTTGGGCGGTGTCCATGCCGATAGCCAGGGCATATTTGCCCATGCCCGAACCCACCAAGCCGATGCCAGCCACGATAGCTTCCGTACCAGCCTTGCAGGCAAATTCCCAATCGCCAGCTTGAATATGGGGCGAAGCACCGATAGCCTCTGCCACCACTGTACCACTGGGCTTCACCGCATAGGGGTGCGACTCGGAGCCCACCCACACCGCGCGCAGCTCACGCGGGTCAATGCCGGCGCGTTTGAGCGCGTTGCGGGCTGCTTCGATAGACATGGTAATCACATCCTCATCCAAGCCGGCCACGGCTTTTTCAATCACCGGCAAGCCTTCGTCGCCAGCGCCCCAAATGCGCGCGATTTCTTTAGCTGGCAGGCGGTAACGCGGGACGTACGCGCCATAGCCAATGATGCCCACCGGGCGCTCCGGCTGCAGCAGTAAGCTTTCAACTTCGTGTTGATGTTCGTGTTCACTGATCATTTCTGTTCACTCCACTCGCGCAAAATTTCTTGTGCGCGTTCTATTCTAATATTATCCTCTCGGACGAGCTGTTCGGCTAAAGGCGCGACTTGTGCAGGCTCCGCCCCCGCTGAGAGCGCCACCTGACGGGCATGCAAACGCATGTGTCCGCGCTGGATGCCTTCGGTAGCCAGGGCGCGCAAGGCTGCTAAGTTTTGCGCCAAACCTACACTTGCAATAATGCCGGCTAATTCCCCGGAGCTTTTGGCACCCAGCAGCTTCAGGTTAGCGTGTACACTCGGGTGCGCTTGCGTCGATCCGCCAGTGATGCCCACGGCTAAAGGCAGCTCGAGCGCTCCGTGCAAGTCGCCATTCTCGGTTTTTTCCCAGAGCGAGAGGCTGGTATAGTGCCCAGAGCGGGCAGCATAGGCATGTGCACCGGCTTCCACGCTGCGCCAGTCGTTGCCGGTGGCAATCACCACCGCGTCAATGCCATTCATAATACCCTTGTTATGCGTCGCCGCGCGGTAGGGGTCCACTGCAGCAAACGCCCAAGCCTCCAGGATGCCATCGCGCACCTGCTCGCCGCTAAATGCGCCGAAGGCTAAGGCGCTCGTGGGGATGGTTACTTCAGCTTTGGCTAAACGCCGGTCAGCCAAATTGCTGAGGATGCGCAAATGCGCCCGTCCACCAGTGAGTGCCTCCAAAGGACCGGCTAAGCGCTCAGCTGCGCTGTTTACCGCATTGGCGCCCATCACGTCGCGCACGTCATAAATGAGATGCACCACTAAAAAATGCCCGATAGGGGACGTCGCAATCTGGCGCACTTGGAGATCCTTGGCTCCGCCGCCTAATGCTTCGATCGTTGGGTGCAAGCCATGCAAACTCGCTAACAGCTCATCTTTATGCATAAGGATGAGAGCTTCGGCTGCGGCTAGGTCTGCTAGATCCAACAGCTGAATTTGGCCGATCATCTCCGGAGCGGTAGCACTGGCGCGGAAGCCTCCGCCGGCTTGAGCTAACTTTGCCATATAGGATACCCCAGCAATCACTGAGGGCTCTTCGATCGCCATGGGCACTAACACCAGTTTGCCGTTGATGATAAAGTGCTGCGCGATGCCTAAGGGCAGCGCGTATAAGCCGACAGCATTCTCAATCATCTGGTTAGCCGCCTCTGCGCTCAGACCACCCTCGGCTGACCAAGCGGTTATGTCCTCAGCACTCAAAGCCGAGTGTTCTGCTATCCACTTCCGGCGCTCATCTAAGGTTAATTGATAAAACTTCTTACTTTCCAGTTTATGCCTTTCGAATACAGAAATAAGGAGCTATAGAGCTCCTGTTTTGTTCACTTTTAACATGGCGAATCTCTAAAAAACTATCAGAATCGGTATATTGTCTTTCAGATTTGGAATTTTTGGCGTTCCGCTAACCAATCTATGTGCAACCTGATGTGTTTCACGTTGTTCTCGCTGGTCTCTGAGTGCGTAGCCTGCCCGTAAGGTATCATGCAAGAACTGTTTTTTATTGTTCTCGCCGGTTTCCAGAGTGCGTAGCCTGCCCGTAGGGCACCGTGCGAGTCGGCTTGACCATAGGTCTCCTGGTATCCTGTCTATTTTGCTACTTTAGGACACTTTCACTTTGCTCTTACACAACCTTAGGCGGTAATTTCAACTTGACCTCAAGTCAGTTATACTCTTTCCAAAATCAAAGAGAAAGGCAATTTGATGAGCGAAAACCAACCTGAAACCGTTTACGATGTTGTGATTATCGGCGGGGGCCCAGCCGGCTCCACAGCCGGCATTTACACCGCGCGGGCAAATCTTTCCACCCTGATCCTCGATAAGGGCCTTACCACCGGCGCATTGGGTATCACCAGCAAGATCGCGAATTACCCTGGCATTCCTGGAGAGCTGAGTGGCGCAGAATTGCTCAAAACAATGCGCGCTCAAGCCGAGAGCTTTGCCGCCCAGTACGTTAACGATAAAGCCATCGGCACGGACCTGGCGGGAAGCCCCAAGGTTGTCTACGGCAACGCTGGCGTCTATCCTGCCCGTGCCGTCATCATTGCCACCGGCTCATTGGGCCGCAGCAACCTGATCAAGGGCGAGGCGGAGTTCCTCGGACGCGGGGTTTCCTATTGTGCGGTATGCGATGCCGCTTTCTTCAAGGATGAGGCAGTAGCTGTGGCAGGCAAAAATGACGAAGCCGTCGAAGAAGCGCTCTATCTCGCACGTTTTGCCAGCCGGGTTACACTGCTGTGCCCAACGCCGGAGCTGGTGGCTTCAGAGGAGCTGATCGCCGAACTCAAAGCTAATTCGAAGATCGAAGTACTTTTGGGTGCAGCCATACACGAGATATACGGCAACACGCATGTGGAGGGTATTGCTTACGCCCAACGCGGCAAAGAAGGTGAGCAAAAGCTGGCAGTAAAAGGTGTGTTTATCTATTTGCAGGGCGGCGTGCCCATCACAGACTTTTTGCAAGGGCAAATCGAAACCAGCGTACAAGGCTGCATTTTGGTCGATCGCGAGTTCCAAACTAATGTGCCGGGCGTGTTTGCGGTGGGGGACGTGCTCTGCCAGCATATCAAGCAAGCTGTGATTGCCGCAGCCGACGGAGCCACTGCTGGCATTGCCGTAGAAAAATACCTGCGCGGCCGCGCCAAGATGGGCGTCGATTGGAAATAAATGCTCGTTATGTGGATGGCAAGCTGGTAGAATAAAGCCTATGCCGCAGGTCATCCCCGAAAACTTGGAAAAAGCCGCCGAGCGAGGCGAGCCTTCGCACGTTTGGCGCGCTGGGCAGGAGCGCCGCTTTGCCATGCTGCGTGAGGCAGCCGGAGAGCGCATCAATGGGCGGGTGCTCGTGGATGGCAGCGGGGTTGGGACGTATCTGCGCCACTTGGTACCGCTGAGCCGGCAAGCTGTCGGGCTGGATATCGAGTTCCCGCGGGTGCAGGAAAGCCATGCTTTTGCGGAGCTGGTGGTTTGTGGCGCTGGCGAACATTTGCCCTTCCCCACTGGCAGCATGGACATAGTCTTCAGCCACGAAGTGCTGGAGCATGTGCAGGATGACCAAGCCACCGTGCAGGAGATGGTGCGGGTTCTGCGACCGGGCGGGCGCATTGTGCTCTTTTGCCCTAACCGCGGCTATCCCTTTGAGACGCATGGCATTTATTGGCGCGGCAAATATCATTTTGGCAATATCCCGCTGGTCAACTACCTGCCCCGCCGTCTGCGAGATAAACTCGCGCCGCATGTACGGGTCTATACGCGTGCGGATTTGGCACGCCTGTTTGCCGGGCTGCCGGTACAAGTCGTAACCAAAAGAACCATCTTCGGTGCCTACGATAACATCATTGAGCGCCATCCGCGCTTGGGAAAGGTGATCCGCACTGTGCTGCAAGCCCTTGAGAAAACGCCTTTACAGCGTATGGGGCTTTCCCACTATTGGGTGATCGAAAAGACCGCCTGAGAGAGATTTTAGTGCAGCAGGATAGGGGAAATGTTTTGAGATATGTACGAGCGTTCACCCCTCAATAAGGTTTGGCATAAAGCTTGACTTTTAGATTTTTTATTCTATAATTCTAAGCACTGCGGGGTAGAGCAGTGGCAGCTCGTCGGGCTCATAACCCGGAGGTCAGT
>DICP01000120.1:19158-24443 GCA_002417685.1 Candidatus Mesolinea sp. UBA5823 | reverse complement strand
ATTTCCAAGAAAAACCCAGACTAGTAACTTTATCCACTGAACAGGATATTTCTAAATTGCCAGCATTAGGACGTTTCTAATTAGCCTTGACATAAGCCAAAGCGTTCGCGTAAGCGTGTGTAATCTTCAGGTGTATCAATATCTCCCGCCATATCTTCATCTAACCATTCGAGCAAGATATTGGGAAACTGACTGAGCACCGCCCTGCCACCCTGATCTCCTTCCAGTTTTAATAACGCTGGAAAGGCTTGTTTCGGGAAATAAACTGGGTTAGCCCGCTTGCCCATAATCACGGGAAGAACGACGGCATTTCGTTTCCAAGCGGTCTCCATGATTGAAACGATAAGCTGGACAGATATTTGCGGCTGATCCGCAAGTAGAAAGACCGCGCCATGCACATCTTCAGGGAGTGCAGCAACCCCAGCTTTCACGGAAGTGCTCTGCCCTTCAGCCCATTCATGGTTAATGACAACTTCCACACCTTCCTGGTCCATCTCTGGCAAAATTTCTTCGTAATGTGCTCCTAACACCACTGCGATCGGCGATAACATTGCATGTTTTGCTGTGGCGATGCATGTGTTGAGCACATTCCGTTTACCCCATGGGAGCAATTGCTTGGGCTTGCCAAAGCGGCTGGATTGACCAGCCGCTAAGATGACACCTGCAATGTTAACTTGTGGAGGAACCATATCCTGCCATAATTCAAGTTAATTGATCTTGCCTAAACCGCGTAAAACCGCTTCTGCAGTCAGCGGGAAAGTGTTAAAACGAATGCCGATAGCTTGGTAGACAGCATCGATGACTACTGGCACAAAAGGTAGATATGGCATCTCGCCCATCCCACGCGCGCCATACGGACCGATTGGGTCAGGATACTCTAAAATCAAGCTTTCCACATGCTCAGGGATATCCGCAGAAGTTGGAATAAGGTATGTCGAGAGCTCTTTGGTCAGCGTTTTGCCCTCTTGGGTGATGAAGTTCTCCATAAGAGTGTATCCGGCGGCTTGCACAACCCCGCCCTCAATTTGACCCTCAACCAATCTGGGGTTGATGGCTTTCCCGACATCGTCTGCGCAGATGACATTCTTAAGCCGGACTTCGCCTGTTTGTGTATTTACCTCAGCCAAGACGGCTTCTGCCACATAACCGTAGGCAAAATTGGGGTAACAATGCCCATCAGTTTTATCCATTGGAGAAGTTGCCGGTGGGCGGTAAACAAAATCGCCCACTGCGGGTCGATCTCCAGCCTGCCACCGTTCCAAGGCTTGTTGAGCCGCGCCCGAAATGGCATTCCCGGCCATAAAAGTCATCCGAGAAGCTGAAACACTCCCAGAGTTACGTGATGTAGCCGTATCGGAGAGGTGTAATTCCACCTTTTCAATGGGCAACCCAAGAGCCTCAGCAGTAAATTGAGCAAATACGGTATGTGAGCCTTGCCCAACTTCAGCACCAGCATGATAGAGCTGTGCCTTTTCGATTTCTTCATCGCCGTAGAGCACAATGGTTGCGCCACAATTTTCCGGCGCCCCATACGAAAATCCAATATTTTTATACCCGCAAGCAAAACCCAACCCGCGTTGGATATGCTCATCTTCCGAAGGGACGATATCTGGTCTTTGCCAGCCAGATGGGGTCTCTTGCCAACCAGCTTTGAGTGCACAACGGCGCACGACTTCTCGGATGCTAACCCCCTTTGGAATAGGCTGCCCCATGGATTGCAGCGAACCTTCTTTGAAAAGGTTGCGCATGCGGAATTCAATTGGGTCAATTTGCAGAGCTTCAGCTAAAGCGTCTACCTGCATTTCCGCCATAAAGATAGCCTGAGGACCACCAAAACCGCGAAAAGCACCAGCTGGAATGTTATTGGTATATACCGCATAAGCATCTGTGCTCACGTTGGGGATCTCATAAGCGCCTGTGCAAAGCAGTGTCGCATTGCCTAGCACTTTAGTTGAGGTATAGGCATACGCCCCACCATCGGCGTATACCCAGTTTTGGGCAGCTAAAATCTTGCCTTCTGCATCTGCACCCCACTTTGCTTTAAGGTAATAAGCATGGCGTTTGTGATGCCCAATAATTGACTCCTCCCTGCTCCACACAATCCGTACTGGTCGATCGATGCCCATCTCGTGCAGTTTTTTTACCGCCAGGGCTAAGATAATTTGCACAGACATATCTTCCCTACCGCCAAAGGCGCCCCCAACATAAGGATAAATCACACGGATTCTATCTAAGGGTACATTCAAGGCATGCGCAATTTGCTCTTGATCTTCATGTACCCATTGTCCACCGACGATTACGGTGATTCGTCCTTCTTTATCCATAAAGGCAACGCCGGCTTCGGGTTGAAGATAAGCATGCTCCTGCACCGGTGTACGATATTCTTTTTCCACGATTACTGCGCATTTCTGGAAAGCTGCCTCAACATCTCCAAAACGTACCACATTATGCTGAAAAACATTACTTCCCAAATTTGGGTGGATGATGAATGCATCATTGCTCAGGGCTTCATCGAGAGTGCTAGTGATGGGTAAATCTTCATATTCGACTTCAATGGCTTTCAATGCTTGGGTGGCAATCTGCTCATTTTCAGCAACAACCAAAGCCACCTGATCCCCTTCGAAGCGGATACGATCAGCAAATTCTTTATTAGAACCCGGACCGCAGAGTACTGGCTGGTCAGGAATAGAAAGCCCATATTCGTTATTGGGTACATCTTTGGCTGTTAAAACCGTCACTACTCCTGGGATTGCCAGCGCTTTTTCGATATTAATGGAATGAATGATTGCATGTGGTCTACCGGCAAAGAGCACTTTCATCGTTAGCTGATCAGTAAATTGGAAATCGCCAGGGAATTTTGCTTTCCCCGTCACTTTAGCAACCGCATCCACGCGTTTGATTGAGTTTCCTATGGTTTCCATGGTTAATCCTTCACTTTCAGGCTTGCCGATTCAATCGCCTCGATGATTTTATAGTACCCTGTACAGCGGCATAAGTTCCCAGAAATTGCGTTCTGAATCGTCTCTCGATTTGGATTAGGAATTTCTTGAAGCAGTTTCACCGCAGACATCACAAATCCTGGTGTGCAATAACCACATTGAACAGCATCATGCTCCACAAAAGCTTCCTGCACAGGGTGCAGTTCTCCGTCCGGCGCAACAATGCCTTCGATTGTCGTGATGCGTGCCCCATGTGCTCGCGGAGCTGGAACGAGACAGCTGACCACCGCTTTGCCATCCAAGAATACGGTGCAAGCCCCGCACTCACCTTCTTCACAGCCAGATTTGGTCCCCATCAATCCAATCCGATCGCGAATTAAGCTAAGCAGTGTCCGGTCTGCATACCCCGCTATGGCATACTCTTGCCCATTGATGTTTGTCCTGATCAAATCGCCATCCCAACCTTCGGCTGGGTGGGTTTGGATTCCCTCCTTGGTGTCTAATGTAGCAATTTTTTCTGGAATGCTTTCTTTTTGGTTACCCAACCTCACTTCCTCAAGTGCCTGTTCAACCAGAACCTTAAGGGTATAACTCCGATAGTCTTGCGACGCCCGAATATCACTGATTGGCTTGGCAGCCTGCGCAGCAATGCCGGCTGCAGTTGCGATGACATTCTCATCCAGGCGCTTGCCTACCAAATAATCTTCTGCTTCGCGAGCATGGATAATCGTGGGGGCTACTGAACCTAAGGTTATGGCAGCATGTTGTATGATCCCATTTTCTATAGTAAGCAAGACGCAGCAATTGGTAACGGCAATCGCTTGCGCACGGCGCAGAGCAGACTTTTTGAAGCTGCCAGCTTGATTCGGCTGCAGCTGCGGAACAATGATCTCACGCACATATTCATCTGGTCGCAATACCGTTTGACGCACGCCGATATAAAACTCATCCAATGGCACCACACGCTCTCCTGTTTGAGAAGCTAAAACCAAACTCGCTCCCATCGCCATCAACGGAGAGATCGTATCATTCGCTGGCGATGCAGTCACCAAGTTGCCGACGACGGTGCCACGGTTGCGGAGTTGCGGACTTGCCACACGCGCACATGCCTGAACTAACGGAAAAGCATACTCTCGCAGCAATGGTGAGCGAAGCACATCGTTGTGCGTAACCAGGGCACCAATGTGAATCAGCTGGTTTTCGTCTCGTCCAATTTGGTCTAATCCACTGATTCTGGATATATCTAAAACTGTTTCCAAACCTGCCCATTTTCTATTACGAATCTCAACCATGAGGTCCGTCCCGCCTGCAATGATGCGAGTTGTGCCTTGATGTTGTGCTAATTGTTGGGTAAGTTCTTCGGTTGTTTCAATAATGCGATAATTTTTCCACATAAAAGCTCCTTCACCTTGAAGGTAAATTTTTCGGCGCGTTTTTTCGCTCAATGATCTCAGCTAAAATGCTGATAGCGATTTCATCTGGTGTTTCGGCATGAATATCCAGCCCTATTGGGCATTTAATACGCTTCAGGTCGTCTTCGCTTACCCCTTGGGCAAGCAAGGCTTGGCGGGTGGCTTCCCATCGCCGACGTGAACCAATCAAGCCAATGTAGGCGGGTTGGGTCTTTAACAGCGCTGGTAGTCCGTCCACATCCACTTCACTGCCCCGCGTAACTATGACAATATATGTATGGGGATCAATCTCGATTTGCTCAGGGATCATTTGCATTGGAACGGGTAAGAGCTGGTCTGCGTCAGGAAATTCCTCTTGTGTGCAATGCTCAGCACGATCATCCGATACAATCACCTGGAAACCAAGCAACTTACCAAATTTGGCAACGGATTTGCCCACATGCCCGGCTCCAATGACCAAGAGCTTGGTTTTAGCCAGGAATGGTTCCAGATAGATATCCACTTCCCCTCCACAAACGCCAACGCTGCCTTCATTCTGGGCTTTTAATGAATAGTGCAGCAAAGCAGGTTTGCCACTCCGCAAAGCTTCCAGTGCTGCCTGCGTCACTTCTGCTTCTACTCCGCCACCACCAACCGTTCCTATGGTTTCTCCATCGGGGAAAACCAACATTTTGCTGCCAGCGTGCCTCGGAACTGCACCTTCGGTTCTCACAATCACACATAAGCACACTGGCTTTCCTTGTCGATTGCACTCTGCTAATATGTCTAGAACTTTATCCATTTAGACCTCTAAGAGCGAAAGTACAATTGGCAGAAGCTGTTTTTTACGGGAAACGACGCCTTCAGCAAAAAGTGTGCCATCTGGCAAAGGTCTATAAGGCAATTCTTCCAGAGCTGATGGCGCATTGACAAATATTAGCCGGCTGGACCCCAT
>DICP01000120.1:9229-19056 GCA_002417685.1 Candidatus Mesolinea sp. UBA5823 | reverse complement strand
CTAACCTTTCAGCAGCTTGATGATCGCGGTCTGTTGTTGTAGGTGAGTTGAGAATAAGCGTATCCGAAAGTAGCCCTGCCAAGAGTAAACCCGCAATTGAGGGAGGTGCACTCAAACCAGCGTCTTCGATTTGCTCGGATACCAAAGTGGAGGTGCTTCCAACAATATCTACCGTGAATTTAATCGGGCTATGCGTTGACTGGTTCCCTAAGCGGTGGTGGTCAAGGATTTCTAGCAGCTCTGCCTCTTCTAATGAAGCAATAGCTTGTTGCGGCTCATTGTGATCCACTAAGACAACCTTAATCCTTGGCGGATTCAACAAGTCCCGCTGGCGAACAACACCTAAGTAGCGCCCATTCTCATCCACAACCCAATATTCATTTTGCTCCATGCGCAGCAGGCGGTTAATCACATCTTTGATACGCGTTCCTGCGGGGAATTTTGGGATGTCCGTCGTTGCAGCCTCCCGGCAGGGGATATCTAAGAGTTGCTCTAACGTCATATCCTTATAACGTGGGTGCGGTCCCATCAAATCGCGCAGGAAGTCAAATATGCTCGATCCGGTGATGATTCCATACGGAGTTCCATCAGAATTAACTACTGGTGCAATCCCACCTGTGCGCGTAAGGATCGACCAAGCTTCATTGAGTGATTTTTCAGGGGTAACGACATCAAGCCGGCGCATCACCGACTCAAAGCGCGGCGAAGCATCCGTTAATAACACTGGAACTTCTAATTGTAAGAGCTGAAAAACAAAAGAAGTCTGACGATTAAGGGCACCTGCCCTTGCTGGAATAGCATTCAACCCATCCCGTTCACTGAGCAGCCACGCATAACCTACCGCGGAAGCAACTGTATCTGTGTCTGGATTAATATGCCCAATTACAAAAATACGATCAGAGGTTTTTTGAAAATTTCCGAACATAGGCATCGATTAAATTAACCTCTCTTTGTTCTTTTCAGGGATTCCCAAACTTTTTCCGGCGTTATCGGGTTAGCGTAAATCTGAGCTCCACAAGCATCTAATACCGCATTGCCAACCGCAGGAGCTACTCCATCCATTGGAATTTCAGCCACAGCTTTAGCCCCAAAAGGATGCGTAGGCTCGTAGGTCTGCACAAATATCGTCTTCAGATTGGGCATTTCATCCGCACGGAAAATGTGATAGTCAACCAAGTCTTTTTCCCGAGCAACACCATGCTCATCATAGCGCATTTCTTCGCAGACGGCGTAGCCTAATGCTTGTGCCATGCCACCTTCAATCTGTCCGGAGGCTGTAGCCGGGTTGATGATCACGCCCCCATCTACAGCCATCACTAAGTCTTCTACCTGCACCTGTCCTGTTTGGGTATCCACAAGCACGGTGGCGAATTGTGCTGCAAAAGGCGGCGGGGAGCTAGGCGAAACGTAAGATGCGACCGCCATGATCTGCTCCTGCTCAGCGTGATGTAAGCTCTCCAAAGCAATTTCTGCCAATGTAATCCTGCTGCCATCTGGGGCTATAGCACAGCCCTCCTTAAGTGTAATTTCGTCTGCTGCTACCACTTTACCATTTGCAGCAAACATCTTTACCGCGCGTGCACAAATCTTTTCGCTAACTTCTACAGCTGCTTTAATCACTGCAGTGCCGGAGATATAAGTGGTCGAGGAGGCGTAAGCGCCCTTATCAAAAGGCGTAAAATCCGTATCAGAAGAATACACAATGATATCTTCTGTGTTCACACCTAAGATTTCAGCTGCCATTTGCGCCAAGATGGTATCACTGCCCGTGCCCAGGTCGGTCGCCCCCACCAGCAGATTGAATGAGCCATCTTCGTTCAGCTTCAGGCTGGCACCTCCCATATCCAGATAGGGGATTGCCGTGCCTTGCATCACCATGGCAACGCCAATCCCTCGCTTTAAGTGCGGTTTACCCGGAACCTCATGCCACTCTGGGTTTCGATACTTATGCTCCCAATCGATAGCTTGCGCGCCTTCGCGTACGCACTTTTCCAGCCCAACAGTTTCCACAATTTCAGGGCGCGGTTCGCGTCCCTCATTCCAGGAGGTACTGAAAGGCTGGTATTCACCGGACCTTAAGGCGTTCTTGATGCGGAAGCTGAGCGGATCCAAGCCCAGGTCGCGGGCAATCATCTCCATATGCCGCTCAAGTGGCCAAAAGCCCTGCGGCACACCATAACCGCGGTATGCGCCGGCTGGCGGTGTGTTGGTATAGACAATATCAGCATAGAAACGGATATTGGGAGACAAGCGGTATTTTCCATCCCCTACGTAGAGCGCCATGGATTTCTGCCCGGTATTTCCCGTGACGGTGAGGGCATGGCAGCCATAAGCACCGGTATCACTAAGCGCGATCATCTCGTTGGCAGTGATCGTGCCATCCCGCTTTACGCCAGTACGCATTTTGATGCGCATCGGGTGCCGTGAGCGGGAAGCAATGAATTCTTCTTCGCGGCTCATCTGATAAAGCACCGGTTTTCCAGTCGCGATAGTCAGATGTGCGACCACATCCTCAATCAGCACTTCCTGCTTGCCGCCAAAACCGCCGCCAATGCGCGGTTTGATTACGCGAATGCGCTTGACCGGCAGCTTGAGCAAAGGTGCTAGCATGCGCCGGGCATGAAAAGGCACTTGTGTGCTGGAGTAAATCACCAAACGTCCATCGGCATCCCAGTAAGAAAGCGCCACATGCGGCTCAATATGCGCTTGTTGTACCTTAGGGACCTCATACTCCTGCTCGTAAATACGGTCAGCTTCTGCAAATCCTTGTTCCACATCACCAATATCGATGCGGATGGCTGCTGCTTTATTGTGCGTGGGGTCCGAGTCAGCAAAATTCACATATTCTGGTTCATCGTGAATAATTGGTGCGCCAGGTTTCATCGCTTCGCGCGAGTCCAGTACGGCTGGCAGTTCTTCGTATTCTACTTCAATCAGCTCTAAAGCTTTCTGAGCAATAGCTTCAGTTTCAGCAGCCACAAAAGCCACGCGGTCCCCGACAAAGCGCACTTTGTTATCTAGAGAAAAAGTATCCAGCGGCCCAGGGATGGGGTCAGACTGCCCTGCTGTGGAGTAAACCACGCGTGGAATATCCTCCCAAGTAAGCACAGCCGCCACACCTGGCAGTGCGCGGGCACGGGTAGCATCGATGCGCTTGATGCGCGCATGTGCTACCGGGCTGCGCAGTACTTTTGCTACGAGCGTGCCGGTTGGTGCAAAATCCGCTGTAAAAGCAGGTTTGCCTTGCACGAGTTTGCTGGCATCCACTTTAGGGACTGCTTTGCCTACTACCGTTGTCTCCGGAATTTCATCGGCTTCAACGATCTTTAACGTGCCCAAAGGTTTAGCGGCCTGGTCATTTTCTTCCCGCATTAGCTGGGCTGCGCGTAAGACCGCTTCCACCGGCTTGACGTAAGCTGTGCAGCGGCACAAAATGCCTGAAAGCGCTTCCCGTACTTCTGCTTCGCTTGGATCAGAGTTACGCGCGAGCAGTGCTTTCGCTGCTAAAACCATGGCTGAGGTGCAGTAGCCGCATTGAATAGAGCCATTTTCTATAAAAGCCCGCTGCAAGGGACTCAAACCTACGCCTTGCTTCCAACCCTGGTCTAGATATTCTCCTTCTGCCTCGACGGTCGAGATCGCATGCCCTTGAGCTTGCACTGCCAGAAGCATGCAACTATTTATGGGTTTTCCATCCAGTAGCACCGTGCAAGCGCCACACTCCCCACGCTGGCAGCCACCAGATTTCACGCTCAGGATGCCAACCTGACGCAGCACGTCCAACAACCGTGCTTGTGGCGCAACTTCGACTTCCACAGTTTGACGGTTTATTTCAAGCTGGATTTTCATCATTCCTCCAGTTCTAAACAGAGAGCCCAAGGCTCTGCAATAGCCGGCTCAGCAACACCTGGCTCGTCGCTTGGCGGTACTCCGTGCTTGCCCAAGCATCAGTGCTCTGCTGGTAGGCTTGCCGGACCAGGTCAATAGCGCTTTGTGGTTCTGTTGATATGTTTATCACTTGCGGTGAGTTCTGCATGCCTCCGCAGGCTATGCGCAACTTACCTAAATCATCAACGGCAGCTGCCATGCAAATGATCGGACGGTCTTTTGGCGTGCGAGCAATAGCTTCAAATGCTAAGCCTTTAGGCAAGGCTAAGTTTAATGTAGAAATAAATTCAGTAGGTTTTTTCTGCCTTGAGGAAAGATAAGTTTCGAGCCTCATACTTTGATGGGAAGGCAGCAGCGCAATCGTCGGCGCGAACGCCAATAAAACACACAAAAAAGGTGAACGACCGTCCGCAGTCTTGAGAAAATTGGCTAAGCTCAGGCTATTGCGCACATTGAGCCCAGCTTCTATAGAAAGTGCCTCTTGCAAGCAATCCCAACCTTGGAAGGCTTCCTTGATTTGTTCTAAAGTTGCCAGGGCTCCAATCTCCACTGTATTGCCATTAGAAATGATCTGGTCCAATCCTAAGCTTTGTAAATCAACTAAGGGTGCAGATTGGTCTAAACTGGCAAAGTTATAGTCGCCTCCGCTGAGGAAATTAACCTCTCCTTGAACCCTCGATAGGATTTCCTCAAGTTCGCTAATTGTTTTCGGCCGAAAGTAAGCCACCGTCTCATTTTTCATCAGGTTCAACCCTCCATCCATACCTTTGTGGGTCCATTTCTTTCACTTTTTCCTCGGGAATTTGCACATACACGCCTTCAGCCTCAGCTAAAAGTGAGCCTCGCGCATCTAAAATTTCTCCATGTGCAATTCCGACCCTTCCTTTTCGGCTGATGCGATGCGCTTTTGCCACTAAATCCTGATTGATAGGCACCGGCTTGCGGTAGCGTAATTCCAGTTTGCTGGTTACCATAAATTCGTCTTCATGGCTGGTAACAGCACGTCCGCAGATTTCATCTAATATAGCCGCAATAACCCCGCCATGCATTATGCCCGGATAGCCTTCATAGTGATCCGAAAGCTGAAAATGAGAGACCACTTCTCCACTTTCTTCCAAGTAAAACTCAATTTTCAAACTGCAAGGGTTATCACGCCCGCACACAAAGCAGTTTGAGCTGTCGGCTAACCTTTTCATCCAACCTCTGGAGCGAATGTATCGATCAGCAAAGTAGCACTCCCGCCCACAGGGTAGAGGATCGGGCAGGTACAGCCATGATCGATGTACTCCTGTACCTTTGATTTCGCTTCAGTGGGCGTCCCGCTGGCTGTAATGCGGTCAATGAGATCCTCTGGGACCAGATACTTAGCTTTCTGAATTTGCTCATGAGTGGCTGGCCAGCCTAAAATTGCCTGGATCTTCTCAACCACGTCCTTAGAAACGCCCGATGCTTTGGCGATATGGGGCTGCTGAGCCAAATATTGACACAAAAGTTCACGGGTTGTATCAATGGCTTTATCGTGGTCCTCATCAACTGAGCAGACCACCAACTGCGGGCGGTCAAAGTCTTCGAGCTTGCGTCCGGATTGCTTCAGCCCCACCATCAGCTGCTCGATAGCAATATCGTTATATTCCACGGGTACGCAATAATTCATCACTACGCCATCAGCAATCCTGCCAGCCAGTTCCATCATCTTATCGCCTGTGGCACCTATGTAAATCGGGACGTTGCGCGGCTCTTTGCGCCCGTGTACTACGTCCAACTCGATATTATGCACGTTAACAAACTCGCCTTCAAAGGTTACCCGCTCCATGTTGAGCAGCCGGCGCAGCACAGTCACCGTCTCTTCCATCGCTTTCAGCGGCTTAGTGCGGTTTATGCCCACATTTTTCGCCAGCGGATCCCACCAAGCCCCAATGCCGCAAATCACGCGGTTGGGGGCTAAGTCATCCAAAGTGAGGAAGGTCGCTGCCAATAAACCAATATTGCGCGTCCAGTTATTGATTACCCCAGATGCGACCTTGATCTTTTCAGTCACAGCTGCATAGGCAGCCATCGGCACGATGGCATCCCGCACTAAGCGGCTCTCGGCTTGCCAGACGGCTTCAAAGCCTTTGGCTTCAGCGTAGCGCACGATATCTAATCCTTCGCGCAAATCATGCGCATCCTGTAAATAAATTGCAACGCGATCAGTCATTTAAGGTTCCTTTCTTAACTCGCAATGGGTGAGTTGAGCAAATATGATTTCTGGATAATCAATAAATCTTCCGGTGTATCAATATCCTGCTGAAGATGCCGGTTCAAATAGATGATTTGGTGTAAATGCAGTTGCTCGGCTTGTTTGCAATGCAGCTGAAACGAGTTTGCGCCAAATTGAGGCGTGAGCAAATCTGGTCGAGTGAGCAGCAATGCGTTTGTGCCCAATTGTGCGTGGTCAGGGACGATCAGCATGCCTGGATCTTTGGGGTGATAGGTCTCCAACGTGCAAAGATCACTCACCGTTAAGAGAGGTAAATCCGTCGGCAAAATCAAGACAGATCCCGCTCCGTGTGAACCAATCCACGCCAGACCTTGAGTAAGCGCAGAATTGAGGGTTTCATTGCCCTCTTCAAGCAGGCATTCGCCACGGTTAGCTTCTGCCCACGCTAACGCGCTCTTATCCCGGCTTACCACCAAGATGTGGTCAAATTGCCCGCTATCCTCGACTTTCAGAAAAGTTGACTGAAAGAGAGAAATATTAAGCAAAATTAGCTCCTGTAGCGAAAATACTTTACGCAAACGGGATTTCCCTACGTCAAAGCTTTTTACCGGTATGAGAGCCCAATTAATCATGGTGATATATGTTGTTTATGAGGAATTCTCCAAGCTTTAAAGTTTCAATTGCAAGCCTAAGCTTGTCCTCGTCATTTTTCATTATTGTATTTGTCGCTTTTTTAATTATACCTGGATAAGCATCAGATGTGAAAATGTCCCCGTCGAGTTGGTCATAAATAAATCCGTTTACGAAATCCGCATAATGCCCTAATACCGCAGCAGCGCTTGCTTCCAAACCTAATTCCTGCGCCATTTTTGCAGCGGGTCCTTTTACTGTTTTCCCTTGAATGATTGGAGAAACTGCGATAACCGGCTTCTTTTTGAGCGCCGGGACCATTCCGGGCAAAGCTAATATGGGATCAATGCTCACCCACGGGTTAGAGGGACAAATTACTACAAGGTCAGCAGCGTCAACGGATTTCAGCGCTTGCGGCGCCGGTTGGATATCTTCTGCGTGTTGAAACATAATCTCTGCCACGGCTGGTTCGCAGCGTTCGCGCACAAAGTACTCCTGAAAAGCAAGCAACTCGCCCGTTTGGGTCCGAATCAGCGTCCGAAAGGGTTGGTCGCTCATTGGCAGCACATGCGAGGACACCTGCCAAAGCTTGCAAAAATGCTCCGTAACCTGGCTTAGGCTCCAGCCGGCTTGGAGCAGCCGTGTGCGTTCCAGGTGCGTAGCAAGGTCTTGATCTCCAAGCTGAAACCAAGTGGGTGCAGAAAGAGCCTTTAGAGCTGTGAGCACATTCCAGCTTTCTCCTTGTAAGCCCCAACCCTTCTCCGTATTCGCCTTTCCTGCCAAGGTGTAGCACACCGTATCCACATCCGGGCTGATGGCAAGCCCAAAGTGCTCAAAATCATCGCCCGTGTTGACGATAACGGTCAGGTTGCCAGGCGCAAGAGCCAGTTGCAGTCCTAAGGCTAACTTAGCTCCCCCAACACCACCAGCCAGAGCAGTAACCCTCATCGCTTTAAAATCTGTTACCATTGAATTAACGGAACAAATCGGATTGCTTGGAACGTACCAGCCGGCTCGCCTGATCTTCTGCTAATTCATAGGGGAAACCTCTCGCTAAAACCACTGGCGTACCCTCTGAAGCTTGTCCCATCATCAGCGAAGCGCCAGCTGCCAGTTCATCAGCAGCCGCTATCACCGTCACGCGTAAGGTGTACCCATTGCGGTCCTGTTTCCCACGCATATCCACCAAAGCAGGCAACCCCGAAAGCCCGATACTCATCCCGATAATGCCATTCCGCCAAGCACGGCCATAAGAATCAATAATGAGCACACCCAAGCGCTTGCCGAAATGCGCTTCCAAACCTGCGCGGATGGCTTGTGCGGACCGGTCAGCATCCTCAGGCAGCAACAACACCCAATCAGACGGGTCTCCCCAAGCTCCCTGTACATTCGAGTGATCAATGCCGGCATTGGCACACACAAACCCAGATCTATGCTCGACGATGATCGTTCCAGGCCGCATGCGCAAGACGGAATTGCTCTCTTGCAGGATAAGCTCCACGAGTTCCGGTCGCTTTTCTACCGTCTTGGCAATCTCCAGAGCCCTTGGACTGGGTTGAACTGTGCTCAGGTTGACTAACCTGCCTTCGGATTTGGAAACGATTTTCTGGGCAATCACAAAAATATCATTATCCTGGACGATCAGAGCGCTTCCTTCGACGGCAGTTGCAATCAGGGCAGCTAAATCATCCCCTGGCTTCACTTCCGGTAAGCCAGGGATGGCGGTTAAAGTCAGGCTGCGTGGTATTGTCATCTTACCTTCGTACGCCGGTTATCTTTATACCGGCTGAAGGAACTTTATATTGAATATTGATGCCAATTAAAATCGAGGTTAGTCCTTCCACAACCATGGCATTTTCGATCGGCCCGGCATCCCAGCCTAACAAGCCAGCATCATGGACTAAGCCAAGTACTTGCCGGCGGGCATCTTTATTTCCACCGCAAACCAAAATGTCGCACGCCACTTCTTCATCTTTTAATAAACTTTCGTATGAAATGTTGTGAAAGGCTGCCACCACCTGGACGCCCTCCCCCAAAATTTTCTGAGCTTGCTGCGCGGCAGATCCTTCTGGCGGCATAGAGACGCGCGTTACCTTGGCTGGGTTGAGCGGAACAACCACATCAATCAGAACCTTGCCCTCCAAAGCAGGCTTGAGAGCTGATAAAGTCTCATCGTGCGCTGCAAAAGGCACCGTGATTGCAGCAATGTCAGCCCTTTCCACAGCTTCCTGATTGAGACAACCTTCTATCGTAGCACCTTCTGGCAACTTCGCAGCCAGCTCCGCAACTGCTGCCTGAGCTTTTTCCTCCGAGCGTGAGCCAATAATGATATGATGCCCAGCTTTCGCCCAGCGGTACGCCAAACCTTTGCCTTCCCGGCCAGTACCTCCGATAATCCCAATCGTATATGCCATAAAACTCCTCTAAATTAATTGATTTTGTTCCAAACTTTTTGCGCTTGTTCACGCGCCTTAGCCGCAATTTCTTCCTCATCCAAGGTGAGCAGCTGGCGGTCTTTCATCAACAGCTTGCCATCAACCATCGTGGCGGTCACTATCCCATCGCGAAAACCAAAGAGGATCTGCCCAGGTAGATTCTCCGTCGTTAGCGGAGTAATGGGATGAAAATCCACCAAGATCAAGTCCGCCGCGGCACCTTCGGAAATTTCGCCGATGCGCAAGCCGTCAAAGGTCTGCGTAGCCAAATCGGCATTATTCTCCACGGCGATTTTCAGCACCTCAAAGCCATTCATTACCCGAGGATCGTGCGTGTGGTCTTTGTGGATAAAATACGCTGCCTGCCATTCAGACCACATCGCATTCGAAAAGCCGTCGTTACCCATCACAATGGTTACGCCCCTGGCAAGCATTTCAGGGATGGGTGCAACACCCACAGCATTATTCATGTTCGAGCGCGGTTGATGGCTAAGCCAAGTGTGCGTCTGCGCTAATAGTTCGTGCTCATGCGCATCAGTATGCACGCCATGAGCTAAAATCGTTCGCGGTCCCAACACGCCAGCCTGTTCAAAGCGCTCCACTACGCGTTTGCCATATTTTTGCACCGCATCGTCCTGATCAGCTTTGCCTTCAGCAGCATGCACATGAAAACC
>DICP01000120.1:0-9164 GCA_002417685.1 Candidatus Mesolinea sp. UBA5823 | reverse complement strand
GGCGAAGTCTCCCCTCGACTGACTTTTTGGATAAAACGCTCATTTTCTCGAATTCCCGCCAGAGCGAGTTCTTTACCATCCCTATCGGTCACCTCATAACAGAGGGAGGTGCGTACGCCAGCTGCCTCAACAGCTTCCTCGATGATATCCAGCGAGCCATCAATGCAGTTGGGCGAGGCATGATGGTCAAAAAGGGTGGTCGTGCCATATTTAATTGCATCTACCAAGCAAACTAATGCCGAATATTTAATGCTCTCTGCATCCAGCGCTTTGTCGAGTTTCCACCATAGGCTCTGCAAAATTTCCACAAAGTTCGCCGGCGCGGGTCCTGGAATAGCCATCCCACGAGAAAAAGCCCCATAAAAATGCGTGTGCGCACATATATTGCCCGGCATAACATATTGCCCGCCTGCATCTAAAACCTCTTCCCCAGGGTATCGCCTTTGGATTTCCAAAGCATCGTCAATGGTGGCAATTTTGCCATCAGCAATCCGCAATGCTTTTCCTTCTAAAATCTGGTTTGGCTTCCCCCAGGTGATGATTTTTGTGTTGGTAACTATCATCCGCTCTCCTTTGATGAATAACTAAACTGCCTTCGTCTGGCTGTTTACCCGCAGCTCATATACCTTACATCAGAGAAATGCAATTCGTCGGCTCAATTATTTTCCGTCAGCTGATAGAGTTCCACCAAGACGCCGTTAGCCGCTTTGGGGTGGATAAACGCCATCTTCCTGCCTGGAAGCTCCTCGGGAACTTCGTTGATTAGCCGCACACCCTTGCTCTTAAGCTCAGCCAAGGTTGCGTCAATATCCGAAACCTCAATGCAGATATGGTGCATGCCTTCACCGCGTTTCTCCAGGAAATTAGCTAAGCCCGAATCAGAAGTGGTAGGCTGCACCAGCTCGATTTCGCTTTCGCCCAAGGGCAGAAAAGCAACTTTAGACTTTTGCGAGGGGACATCTTCTACATGGTCCAGCTTGAGCCCGAAGGTTTGCTCCCAAAAATTGAGTGCTGCATCAATATCCTGCACAACAATAGCAACGTGATTGATCTTGATTGGTTTCATGTTTCATCCTTAGATAAATGTTGGCGCGCGATATTCGCCCCATACCCCTCGGAGAACATTGCAGATTTCTCCGAGAGTCATTTTATGCTCAACGGCTTCAATAAAGAGCGGCATCAGGTTCTCGTCTCCCTTAGCTGCAACTTCTAACCTATTTTTCAATTTAGCAATCTTTTGCTGGTCGCGGTTTTGGCGCAATTCAGTTAATTGGCGGCGGCGCTTAATCTCAACCGCTGGGTCAATGGTGAGCGGTTCGAGTACGATTTCTTCATCTTGCTGGAACTTATTAACACCCACGACGATATCCTCGCCGTCTTCCAGCCGGCGCTGCGCTGCATAAGCAGCATCTTGGATTTCATTTTGTATGTACCCATTTTCAATAGCACGCATCGCGCCGCCCATCGCATCGATCTTCTCGATATATATGCGCGCGCGTTCTTCAATCTCGTCCGTCAAGTATTCAACTATGTAAGAGCCGGCAAGTGGGTCAACACTATCCGCCACACCGGACTCATGAGCGATAATTTGCTGGGTACGCAACGCGACCTGTACAGATTTCTCGGTAGGCAGCCACAAAGCTTCATCCATACTGTTGGTGTGTAGCGATTGCGTCCCGCCCAGCACAGCAGCCAACGCCTGGAGTGTAACGCGCACAACGTTATTCTCCGGTTGCTGCGCGGTTAGCGTTGAGCCGGCAGTTTGGGTATGGAAGCGCAATTTTTGAGATCCATCCTTTTGAGCATGGAAACGGTCCTTCATCAACTTGGCATACAATCGCCGTGCCGCACGGAATTTGGCGATCTCCTCAAAAAAGTTGTTGTGTGCATTGAAGAAAAAGGATATTTGCCCGGCAAATTCATCAATTTCCATGCCAACCCTCAGGGCTGCTTCAACATAAGCAATGGCATTAGCAAGTGTAAATGCAACCTCTTGCACTGCAGTAGAGCCAGCTTCTCGAATATGGTAGCCGGAAACGCTAATCACGTTCCAGTTGGGCACTTCATCTCGGCAATACTGAAAAACGTCCGTAATCAGGCGCATGCTCGGATCTGGAGGGAAGATATACGTCCCACGCGCGATGTATTCTTTGAGAATGTCATTTTGGATTGTGCCCCGCAGCTTTTGTGGCTCAATGCCTTGTTTCTTTGCTACAGCAATATACATCGCCAGCAATATAGCCGCTGGGGCATTAATCGTCATGCTAGTGGATACTTTATCTAACGGAATTCCGCTAAAAAGTGTCTCCATATCCTCCAGGGAGGAAATCGAAACGCCTACCTTGCCCACTTCGCCCAACGCAATCGGGTCATCGGCATCGTAACCAATCTGCGTGGGCAGGTCAAAGGCTACGGAGAGCCCAGTTTGCCCCTGTTCGAGCAAAAAGCGGTAGCGTCGGTTAGATTCCTCAGCATTCGAGTAGCCAGCATATTGCCGCATAGTCCAAAACCTGCCACGGTACATGGTCGGCTGTACACCTCGCGTAAAGGGGTAAGCTCCGGGGAATCCTAACAGATCAAACCAGTCCGGATTAATTTGCTCTGGAGGAATAATCGCGGGCAAGGGGATCCCAGATGAGGTTTTGAATTCTGCTTTGCGTTCAGGATATTTTTTTGCTGTGGGCTGATAGATGTTATCTAACCAGGCATTATAGTTATCTTGATCAGGCATAGATTTTTCTCCAATCTAATTTTGCTCAACGGCTATAAGTATAATCTATCTGCGTTCTTGGTTAGAAAATTGAACTTACAAAGCTTTGAGGGTTGGATTAACCTTTCACCTTGACGCCTCAAGGAATGTGATAAAATACTTGCCGCTTGCGTGTTGTACCCTTCACGTGAAGTAAAAAAATAAATTACAGCAGAAAGGGCTTGTGATGAAAGTTTTATTAATTAAGGACGTTTATAAATTAGGTAGAGCGGGGGATATCAAGAAGGTTGCTGATGGCTATGGGCGCAACTATTTAATCCCGCAAGGTTTGGCAATTCCTGCCACCGAAAAGACCATGACCTTAGCCGAATCCATTGCTTCTAAGGCAAATGAAAAACGCGCTATCCTCAGTAACGAACTAATGGGCGTAGCAGATATCCTTTCTGGTCTCGAGGTGGATTTCGTCGTAAAAGCTGGTGAGACCGGCAAACTTTATGGCTCTGTAACCCCCCAAATGATCGCAGATCGGATTAAAGAGCTGAAAGAATTGGAGATTGACCGCCACCAAATTTCAACCGAACCTATCCGTACGCTGGGTGAATTCGATATTCCGATTCACCTGACGCTTGACCTCATCCCGCAAATCAAAGTGATCGTACGCCGAGAAGGTGAAGCCGTAAAACCTCAGTCCACTAAAGCTCCCTCCACCGAGAGCGTTGAAGCACAAACTAAGGTAGAAACTGTCGATACTTCAACAGAAATCCAAGCAGAAGCCGAAGCATAAACCCACTGCGTCTTAATTAATCTTCAATATTCCGACCTGATCGCGTCACTGATTTGGCAGACCAGGTCGGTTTTGTTAGAATGAGCATATGTCTGAAATTTCTGGCTCAAAGCTAAAACAGATCCGCGAAGAACGGAACATTCCCCTTGAGCAGGTTGCGAAATCCACCCGCATCCGCCTTTCCATCTTGCAGGATCTGGAGAACGACGAATATGCAGATTTGGGTTCTCGCGCCCAAATCCGCGGCTTCCTCAAGCTTTACGCCGATTTTCTTGGTGTTCCACTAGAAGAATCTGCTCCCCTGATAGCAGCAGAAGAAGCACCAATATCAGACGCATCAACCAATCAATCTGCTGAAGAATTGAAAGCTCTTTCAGAAGTAATACCTCCACCAAAAGTAAAATCATCAAAAAAGAAGGAGCCTAAGCGCATCAGGCGCCGTAACAAATCGGGAATAGCCCCAAATGATAATAAAGCAGTTGAAGTTTTATCACCTCTGCCGGTATCGCGCTCTCAGCAGATTCTGGATGACATTGGTAGACAGCTGAATGCCCGCCGGCGATACTTAGATATCCCGTGGGATCTGCTCGTCGAGCAGACTCACATTCCCCGAGCCCAGTTGATAGCCTTGGAGCAGGGTAACTTTGACGCGTTTGCTAGCCCCGCCGAAGCTAAAGGATTGCTGCAGACCTATGCGCGCTTCCTAAACCTCAACACTGATTTATTATTGGTGCAATTTGCCGATGCGCTGCAGGAACGCTTAGCAGAAAAAGCTGCCGCCGAGAGCAAACCGCGCAACCGCGCCAGGCTGCTTTCTCCGCGTTGGGTCGCACTCAGACGCTTTTTCACCTTGGATCTTTTTTTTGGGACTCTGCTCGTAGGTGGCATTATATTCTTCATGGTTTGGGGGGCTGCTCAGTTGATGAACCAGCCTGAACCCCAAACTGAAACAACCAACCTCCCCGAAATTCAAGAGATCTTGATTGGCTCCCAGACACCGATGGGTATAGAACTAACCCAAACCCCCACCGAAGAAGCACCTGCTTTCCAACTGCCTACAGCTACACCGCTCACGGTGCCTCTAGATTCAACCGCACCGATTCAAGTTGTCGTTCATGCGCGCCAATCCGTTTGGGTCAAAGTCAACGCTGATAACGAGGAAGTTTATCAAGGTAGAATGCCTGCTGGCAGTGTGGAAGCTTACACAGCCGAGGAATACCTAGAGCTGGAAGCTGGAAATGCTGCTGCACTAGAAATTGTCTACAACCAAACGCAATTAGATCCTTTTAGCCGTGTTGGTCAGCTTTTACGTTTGCGCTTTGACGCCAACGGTATGCAGGACCTTTCTGCCACACCTCCTTTCCAACCAACCCCCACAACGACAGTTCTGCCATGAAAATAATACCAAACACATTTCACCTCATCTCCCTGGGCTGTGCAAAGAACCTGGTCGATTCTCAGGGCTTATGGAGTTTACTCTCTCAACAAGGCCTTACCCTCGTGGAAGATCCTAACCAAGCAGAGTTTATCATTATCAATACTTGCGGCTTCATCCACGACGCCCGGCAAGAATCGCTCCAGGCATTGCAAGAGTTTTCTGAGCACAAACGCCGGGGGCAGAAACTGATTGCTGCTGGCTGCCTAACAGAACGCTATCGAGCTGAGCTGCTTGCAAGCGTTCCAGGCATCGACGGTTTGATGGGCACGCGCGACTTAGCGGACATCCTCCCTTTGATGCGAACTCTCAGTGAGCATTCCCAGCCACACAGCGAGGTTTATTTTTCAAACCATGCACAGATTGTTAATCACCCCGAACTCCCTGGTTATGTGATTCAGGGAGGTAGCAGCTACCTCAAAATTGCTGATGGCTGCCGACGCTCCTGCGCTTTTTGCGCTATCCCAGGCATCAAGGGCACGCTAACCAGTAGACCAAAAGATGACATCTTAAAAGATGCACATGCTTTGCAGGCTGCTGGAGTCCAGGAAATTAATATCATTGCTCAGGATGTAACCGATTATGGTCAAGATCTTGGATTACAAGACGGCTTGCCTAACTTGCTTGCCGATCTCTTGCCAGTCATACCCCACATACCATGGGTTCGTTTGCTTTATACCTATCCGGGTTATTTCAGCGACCGCCTCATCGACATGATGGTCGAATTTCCACAGTTGCTGCCTTACCTCGATATCCCCTTACAGCACGCTGACCCTAAAGTCCTACAATCGATGCGCCGTCCTAGCGATATCGATTGGGTTCGCAATACAGTAGCAAAGATGCGAGGCAAACTGCCCGACCTCGTCATTCGTACCACGTTTATCGTCGGCTTCCCTGGGGAATCCGAGCAGAGTTTTCAAGTGCTGAAGGATTTTCTCGAGGAAATGCAGTTTGATCACGTCGGCGTCTTCACCTACTCAATGGAAAATGGCACATCAGCCCAAATCTTTGGTGACCCAATCCCTCAAGAAGTCAAAGAAGCCCGCCGGCAAGAACTCATGACCTTGCAGGCTGGCATTTCTTATCAAAAAAACCAAAAACTGCGCGGGAAGGTGCTCAACATGCTGGTTGAAGGCGTGGACCAAGAAAATGGTGTCTTGATTGGGCGCACATACCGTGATGCGCCGGAAATCGATGGTTTAGTGATTGCAGAAGGAACAGGTGAGGTTGGCGAGCTCCTCCCAGTGCGCATTACGGCTGCGATGCAGCATGATCTTTTCGGAAAAGTCCTCTAAAAAGCTTATATCGGAATCAGAAAATTTAAAAAAGCCTGGCGGTGTAAACATCGTCAGGCTATCAACTCTATGATAAAGGTTTAGGGTTGTGGCGTTTCTGGTGCTGTGGGCGTTTGTTCCGGTGTTGGTTCTGTAGGCGGAAGAGGCGTTTGCTCAGTTGGGATAGGTGTAAGCTCTTCGGTTGGCTCGGGAGTTGCCTGTATGGCCTGGCACGCTTCTGCGTAGCGTTGCGCCGTAGCTTGTACATTCGCATCCGGTCCAACTGCTAAGGACTGCAGATAGTATTCATGGGCTTTACAGTAATCTCCTGAGGCGGCAAATTGATCTCCATATAGATATAGCGCAACGCGATAACGCTCAATCGCTGTCATCCCAGAGGAATCCATTAGGTATGGGTAAGCATCCTTGACTTGCGCAAAAATATCGATTGCCTGCTGCCAATTGACGTCCCAATAACTGGCACCACTCAGGTAAAGTTGCGCCCAGGTTCGAACGCCGTCTGCTTCCCCATCTAAGGGGGCAAATTGCTCGGCGGTGGCAAGGTCAAACAATCCCTGTTCGAGCTGTCCGGATTGGATCCTTTGGATGCCGCGGTTCCTCAGGGCAATATAGTAAAAACCATCCACTTGAACTTTGCGGTAGTCATAATTGACCTCGCGGATAGCAATGATATCTTGAATGGCTTGATCCCATTGTTTTTCCGTGACTGCTTGTTGAATTTCCGTAAAGATCTGCTCTGCGGCACGGAAATCCGGAGTGCTGGTTACAGCAGGTGTGGGCGTAAATTTTTCTATCAGGGTTGGCATTGCCGTCGGTTGCTCGAGATTCAGGAGAATATCACGCAAAAGCTCTGGCGCGCCAGGGAATTGCGGATAGATCTCGATCACATATTCAATACGTGTTTTAGCATTTTCATAATTCCCCGCGGCAATATCCTGGAAAGCTAACTGATACTGTTCAGCGGCAACCTGGACAACAGTAATTTTTTCTTTCTCTAAACGGCGAGCGATGCCATTGCGATAGCCAAAATAAGCTCCCAACACCAGCGCTAAAATCAAAAAAATCACCGCAAATAAAATCCAAGGCGTTTTGCGCTGTTTTTGCTCCACGGGGTGTTCCGAGAGTGGTTCCGATTCCACCATTGCTTCTTGGGGAATGCTTACTGGTTCAGACTCTTGTGGAGTTTGCTGAATGTCGTTTGATTGATCGTTATTTTCCGTGTCCATAGGTTGAAAATTATACACCAGGTTAAAGGCTTGCCAAATTTCGCAAATCTTTACGAACTATTACACCGGCAGCCCCTAAACCAATTATAGCTGCGAGAATTGCTGCAATGAAACTCCCGCCCATCCCTGGTAGATAGCGCATCACCAGGGCTGCAGCTAAGCCTCCGCAGAGTGCTGCAAGCAGACTGCGCTTCAGCTGAGAAGAAAGTTCTTGAGTTGATATGAGCTCTCGGTTGAGCAACACCAATAACAAGACCGCTTGGAGGGTGTACGCAATAGTATTCGCGGCTGCGATGCCGGCAGCTTGCATGGATGGCGTCAGAAGCAAGCTTATACCCAAGAACATCACAAATGTTAAAGCTGAACCCAAAAGGGGAACGCGTGGCTTTTGCATCGCATAGAACGAACGCACAAATAATTCTACTAGCGCATGCCCTACGATACCCAATAAGAAAATCCGCGTCACCGCAGCTACCCTGGTGGCATCGGATAACGTGAAGCCCAACAGGGTTTGTATGACTGGCAGGATAACTACCGCAGCAATCACTGCTATCGGAATGGTAAGCGTCAGCATATTACGCGCAGCCCTTTCAATTTGTGTTTTAAATTGCTCCATTTTTCCCTGGTTGAAAAATTCAGATAGCGTTGGCAGCACTGCGGTAGCAATCGATGTGCCAATGAGGGTTTCCGGCACCTGCATGATCCACCAGCCGTAAGTGAGCGCGGTTACTGAGCCAGTAGCTAAGCGCGAGGCTATATTATCTTGCACAATAAAAATCAGTTGGATAAAGAGCATACTCAGCACACGCGGACCCATGAGCTTGAGTACTTTTTGGGTTTCCGTCTCTTTCAGGTTAAGGCGGGGGTGCCAGCGGAATTGATACTTGAGCAACCCTGGCACCTGGATGAGCAAATGCAGTAAGGCACCGATAATAACGCCATAAACGAGCCCTTCCACGCCCAAGTCTAAAGCTGGCAAGGCAATCCTGCCGAGATGATAAGGCTCGCTCGGTGCCAAAATGACTGCCCCAAAGATTTGTCCGAAGTCATAAAAAATCGGCGCTAACGCTGGCAATAAAAAATGTTGATTGGCTTGCAATCCTGCCATCACCAAGCCACTGACCGAGAAAACTAACGTGGCGACTAAATTCAGACGAAGTAGAAGCACAGTGAGCTGCATTTGCTCAGCGGAGAAGCCTGGCGCCACGCCGATTTGGCTGCTCACCAGGGGTTGAGCAAAAATGCCAAAAATAATAGCAACAGCTGCTGTGACTAAAAACACCAAATTGAGGACGTTGGAAAACATCTCCCAAGCTGCTTTCTTGCCATCTTTGTTCAGCACTTCGGTTAGCACAGGTATAAAGGCAATTGTCAAAGCCCCGCCGGATATTAGCATGAAAAGCATATCCGGCAGGTTATTGGCTGCGTTGAAGACATCCAACTCCGCCGAGAGCCCAAACTGCCGTGAAATCAGCATCTGGCGTGCAACCCCTAAGAGCTTATCCACAGTAAAAAGAACAGCGAGTAACAGCGATACTTGAGATAAACGGCTAAACTTTTTCATCCATCCTCATGTTGAAGCGTGATTTTCAGCCTCTGCACTAAGGTTGATTCCAATTTACAAAAATAACTTCCATAATATCTACCCATCTGTAAAGTACCCGTGGGGTAAAGTACCCGTAGGGTAAGGTGCCCGTAGGGTAAAGTACCCGTA
>DICP01000015.1:12898-14947 GCA_002417685.1 Candidatus Mesolinea sp. UBA5823 | reverse complement strand
AGAGGGCAGGGTGAGGGCGGGTGAAATGCTTAACTTTGAAAAATTTGTATGTAATCGATTAACCAATGTTTTTCAACACCCTCAATTATCACAACTCTACAACCTCGTTGAGTCTCTAGATCTAGTAAAAAAACCGTCGGATACATATGTAAAACAGAGGAAATGTTAACATTTCTCTATCGTTTGGCAATTATAGTAATGGTGTTATGAATAATCGTAAAGGAGATTTACTATGGGAAAGATAATAGGTATAGATCTGGGTACAACCAACAGCGTCGTTTCCGTTATGGAAGGCGGTTCTGCAACCGTAATTCCAACCTCAGAAGGTTCGCATTTGCTGCCTTCAGTTGTAGCTTTTAATAAAAATGGTGAACGGCTTGTCGGCATTCCTGCGAAACGGCAGGCAATTGTCAACCCGGAAAATACTGTTTATTCAATTAAGCGCTTTATGGGCCGGCGCTATGATGAAGTCGAAACCGAACGCAAAATGGTTTCGTACAAAGTGGTCCCTGGGCCAAGCGGAGATGTCCGAGTGGAGATTCCCGTCACAGGCCAGACTTATACGCCGCAGGAAATATCTGCCATGATCTTGGGCAAACTCAAGAGTGATGCAGAGGCATATTTAGGCGAAAAGGTTACCCAAGCGGTAATCACTGTGCCGGCTTACTTCAACGATAGCCAGCGCCAAGCGACCAAAGATGCAGGCAAGATTGCCGGGCTGGAAGTGTTGCGCATCATCAACGAGCCGACGGCTTCCGCTTTGGCTTATGGCTTGGATAAACGTGAAAACGAAATCATCTTGGTCTTTGACTTGGGTGGCGGTACTTTTGACGTGAGCTTGCTGGAAGTGGGCGGCGGCGTTGTGGAAGTGAAAGCTACCAATGGCGATACCCACCTTGGTGGTGATGACTGGGATGAAGTCATTGTTAATTGGGCTGCGGATGAGTTTAAGAAAGAACAAGGCATAGATTTGCGCAAGGATCGCCAGGCATTGCAACGCTTACGCGAAGCTGCTGAAAAGGCGAAAATCGAATTAAGCTCCGTGATGGAGACCGAAATTAACCTGCCCTATATTACCGCCGATGCGAATGGTCCAAAGCACTTGCTGCTCAAGCTGACGCGGGCGAAATTTGAGCAAATGACAGAGCACCTGCTGGAACGCTGCAAGATTCCATTCAATGCAGTGTTGAAAGATGCCAACCTGACAATTGATAAGATCAATGAGGTTGTATTGGTCGGGGGTGCCACCCGCATGCCTATGGTGCAAGACTTAGTCCGCAAACTAACCAACGGCAAAGAGCCTAATAAGGGCGTAAACCCTGATGAGGTTGTCTCTGTTGGTGCAGCCATTCAAGGTGGCGTGCTCTCTGGTGAAGTGAAAGACGTTTTGCTCCTGGACGTGACCCCGCTCTCGTTAGGTGTAGAAACCTTAGGCGGCGTGATGACCAAGCTCATCGAGCGCAACACCACTATTCCGGTGAAAAAGACGGAAGTCTTCTCCACAGCAGAAGATAATCAGACCTCGGTCGATATCCACGTGCTGCAGGGCGAGCGCCCGCTGGCTGCGGATAACATGACCTTAGGCCGCTTCCGCTTGGATGGAATTCCGCCGGCACCGCGTGGTATACCGCAAATTGAAGTAACCTTTGATATCGATGCCAACGGCATCCTGAGCGTGACCGCTAAGGATAAAGCCACGGGCAAAGAGCAGAAGGTAACCATTACCGCTTCAACGAACCTGAATAAGGGTGACGTGGAGCGTATGGTGCGCGAGGCTGAACAGCACAAAGCCGAAGATGAACGCCGCAAGCAGCTGATCGAAGCACGCAATGTCGGCGACAGCACCGCCTACCAAGCCGAAAAACTGCTGCGCGATATGGGCGATAAAGTTGACCCTGCTAAGCGCTCCGAATTGGAAGGCAAGATCAAGGAACTGCGCGATGCCATCGCTGGGGATAACCTGACGGTTATCCAAAATGCTACACAGGCTGTGCAGAACCTGATGCAGGCTATCGGAACAGCGGCTTACCAGCAGACACAAGCTGGACC
>DICP01000015.1:0-12869 GCA_002417685.1 Candidatus Mesolinea sp. UBA5823 | reverse complement strand
AGAGGCTGCCTCTCGGGCAGCCTTTTACTTTTAAAATAGGCTCTTAGAATGCTGTTATAATGCGCAGCGATATGGAAAAGAATAAGACGCACACATTAAAACAAAAATTAAACAAGAAGAGCTTGTGGCAAAAGCCATGGTTTTATCTTGTGATCATTGCGGTGCTGATCCTGGCTGCCATTGGGCTCTATCAGATCCCGGCGGTTGGGGACCGAGCCTACTATTATGTGGCGAATACCCGTGCAAAGGTACAATATTTCTTTCACCCGCCGGCGGAGGCTTCCTTCAACCCGCAAGGGCAGGGTACCCTGCGACCCGAAGTGGTCGCGACCCTGACGGCAATGGCACCCACAGCTACACCTACGCTGCTGCCCTCGCCTACACCTACTGCCATGCCTACGGAAGCAGCCACCTTTACGCCTACCGTCACCTCCACCCCGACACCCACGCCAACTCCCATTCCGGCAGCCAAAGTGCTCACAGGCATTAGGCAGGAGATGCAAAAGTTCAACAACTGTGGGCCAACGAACTTAGCTATGCTGCTTTCCTACTGGGGTTGGGAAGGTGACCAGACAGTGACAGCAGCAGTACTGAAGCCACGCCGTGAAGACCGCAACGTGATGCCCTACGAAATGCTCGATTACGTCAATTCTCAGACAGAATTTACTGGTGTGGTGCGCTACGGCGGTAATATTGACCTTGTAAAGAAGTTGGTGGCGGCTGGTTATCCCGTTTTGATCGAGCGCGGCTTGGTTACCGCCAAGGAAGGCTGGATGGGACATTATGGCATCATCACGGGTTATGATGACGCCAAACAGCAAGTGCGTATCCCCGATTCTTACTTGGGGGATATCACCATGTCCTATGATGAAATCAGCCGTTATTGGGATCAATTCGATGATATTTACCTGGTCGTTTACCCCTACGATAAAACCGAAGAGGTGGTCAACATCCTCGGGCCGCAGTGGGACCAGGAATACAACTTACGTTTTGCCCTCGAGCAAACCACAGCACGCATCGATCAACTGGAAGGCGTGGACCTCTTCTTTGCTTGGTACAGTCGAGGCTCGATTTTGGTAGAGTTGCAGGATTATGCCGGCGCGGCGGTAGCTTACGATCAAGCTTTTGCAGTTTATGAGCAGCTCCCTACTGATCAGCGCCCCTGGCGTGTGTTTTGGTATCAGACCGGGCCATACTTTGCCTATTTCAACACCGCCCGCTATCAGGACGTGCTCGACCTGGCTAATTATGTGCTGGATATCACCCCGGAGGACGCCATTCCGGAGACTTGGGTTTGGCGGGGGCGTGCCAATAAGATGCTGGGCAATTGGGATGCAGCCATCAGCGATTTTAGGTCTGCCTTGGAGTGGCACCCCGATTGGTGGGTGGCTGAAAACGAATTAGCAGCCATGGGCGTGGCGCCATAACACACTCCTATCTGCCAGGGCATCGGATATAATTGCGGCATGATCAAACTGCTCCATTTTGCGGATGCCCACATCGATATCGCAAACTATGGCGCGCACGACCCACACACCGGTTTGCCGCTGCGGGTGATGGACTTCCTCAAATCGCTGGATACTATCGTCGATACCGCCATTGAGGAAAGGGTGGATTTGGTGATCTTTGCTGGCGATGCCTATAAGGACCGCAGCCCAGCCCCCACCTTTCAACGTGAGTGGGGGCGGCGCATTATGCGCCTCTCGCGAGCCAAAATCCCCACAATTTTGCTCACCGGCAATCACGACATTGCCCCCTCGCAGCAACGCGCGCATGCCATTCAGGAGTTCGACACGCTTGAGGTGCCTTACGTTCACGTGGTCTACAAACCGACACTTTTGGGTCCGAATGAAATCGATGGGCTACCCGTACAGGTGCTGGCAATTCCTTGGATCACACGTTCTGGTGTCGCTTCACTATTGGAAAATACCCATGCCGATGAAAAAGATCCCAATAAGATCATTGAAAATGCGATTGCCAACCTCATTCAAACTGCCATCCAAGCACTTAATACTGACCTGCCAGCGATTTTAGCGGCACACGCATCTATAAGCGGGGCAATTTTTGGCAATGAGCAGACCATCAAGTTGGGTCGGGATGTTTTGCTTCCGCCGGGGTTGGTGCGCAACCCGAATTTTGATTATGTGGCTATGGGCCACATCCACCGCTTCCAAGACCTTAACTCCGGGGGGCAACCGCCTGTAGTGTACCCCGGCTCGATCGAGCGTGTGGACTTCGGCGAGGTGCGCGAGGAAAAAGGCTTCGTGATCGCGGAGGTTTCTAAAGGAGAAACACATTACACCTGGCGCAAGCTCGCTATCCGCCCGTTTTTAGATTTAACCGTAACGCTCGAAAAGGACGATCCCGTACGCGAAAAGCTGTTAGCAGCCTTGCCAGAAGAAGAAGCTATGCGCGATGCCATTGTGCGCCTGAATATCTTTTACCCGAGTGATATGGAAGCGCAGATCGACGAGGGGGCGCTGCGCGAAAAAGCGCTTTTGGCTTTCGATTTCCACACCTCCCGCCATCCGCGATCTGACATACGCGCGCGCTTGGGCGAGAGCAGCGAAACCGAACGCAAAACACCAGAAGAATTGCTCAGGATGTATTGGACAAGTGTACATGAGGACCCACTAGAACAAGAGGCGCTCATAGAATTGGCGCAGCAGATTCTCTCCGGCGAAGCAGACGAGGCAGAAAATTAACTCTCTAAGCTTGCAGGATGGCTTCCAACATGCGCGCAGCACGCACCGTCTGCCGCACGTCATGCACGCGCACTATATCCGCACCGTGCAGCATCCCATAGGCATTGGCTGCCAAACTGCCCTCCAAGCGCTCTTCGGGCGGCAGGTTGAGCTTATAGCCGATGAAAGACTTGCGCGAAACACCCAATAGCAGCGGATAACCTAATTCTTTCAGCTGATCCAACTCCTTCAGCAGGTGCAAGTTCTGCTCGGTGCCCTTGCCAAAGCCGATCCCCGGGTCTAGGATGATTTGGTCATCCTGCAAGCCAGCAGCATGCGCGATTGCCACGGATTGCTTTAGCCCCTCTATCACCTCTCCGGTGATATTGTCGGAATGCGCACTAACATCACGCCCGCCTAAGGTAGGGTTGATTTCGGTTTGCGCTAAGGTTCGGCGGTTATGCATGAGGACGGCTACCGCCCTAAAGTGCGCCACCACTGCGCCCATCTGCTCGTCAGCGCGGAATCCCCAAATGTCATTGATGATCTGCGCGCCAGCTTCCAGAGCTGCCTCAGCCACTGCGGCTTTGTACGTATCAACCGAGAAGAGCATATCAGGGAGTTCAGCCTTCAAGCGCGTGAGCACGGGCAGCAAGCGCGCGCATTCCTCGTCGGCGCTCACCGGTGTAGCGCCTGGGCGGGTCGATTCGGCGCCTAAATCGAGGATATCAGCTCCATCAGCGGCAAATTGCTTCGCTTGTGCCAACGCAGCTTCGAGGGGATCGGTTTGCTGCAGCAAGCCATCGCCAGAGAAGCTGTCTGCGGTGAGGTTAAGGATGCCCATGATATAAAAGCGGCTGCCAATCTGCGGGAGCAAACGGTTCTTCATTGTGTAGACCTCATTCTAAGGGAGTACGCGCTTCGGCGGATACCTCCACGCGCGCGATTTCTGGGCCCATGCTGTAAACGCTAAAGCTAAATGGAATTGCCTGACCAGCAGGAATGGGCAGCGGGGCTTCCCAACGTCGGATGCCAGCTACCCGTCCGTCTTGCGTGAAAGCTGTTGCTAGCATCCATATTGCGCCTGGCCGTTTTGTCGGGTCGGCGAGTGCTACTTGCCCACGGATTTTGGCGGAGCGGCTGTCTTCCATGATTTCTGTCTGCAAATCAGCTAAGTTAATTTCAAGATAGCGCGTGTCTTCTTCTGGGACGGGCAGCCAGAAATCCGCCTGAGCCGTGGCAGTAAATTGTTCCGGTGTGGGCGGTTGGAAGTACGTTACCAAGGGTAGCGCAGCCCCAGCTGGGAGGAGGTTGAGGGGAAGGATGGCAGTTTGTGTTTGCGAATATTCCTTAGAGACCCCGGAAAGTGTTACTAAGACTGTAGGGTTTTCTATCGGCTTTTCGCCGAGGTTTTGGGCTAATACAAAACAAATCACCCCGCCAGATACATCGCGGTAGCAATCCGTTTGCAGGTTTAGGATGGCTGTGCTTGTGGCTTCGGCTGTGGGTAGGGGCGTTTGTAGTGTCGGAGTAGCGAGCAACGGCGTGGGTGTGATTGGGATCAATAGCTGCGTGCCTACACCCATATAATAGGGATTTACCTCTGGGTTGGCTGTTTTTAGGGCTTCTAAACTAATGCCATAGCGCAAGGCAATTCCGAACATATCATCCTCCTCACCAACGCTGTAATAGAGTGGCGTTGGAGTAGGAGTCGGCGTGGCAGTTTGGGTTGGCGTGGCTGTGGGCGGATGCTCAGGGGTGAAGGTTTGCGATGGGAACGGGCGAAGTGTACCCGTCAATTGTGGTCGGGGGGTTGATATGGTTGGCAAACTTGTGCTGCAGCCTGCCAGAATCCCAGCCAGGAGCAGTAAAAGCGTAAATTTTACTTTTGACATGCTGCCAATTATACCAATCAGAAAAGCACAGCTTTGTTGGAGGTTTAGGATGTATGAGATTCGTTAAATTAATTATGCAAGCCTTGAATCTGCGTTTTAATGGTATATAATCATTTTTTGGAAATGGAGTAAGCTATGCCAATCTATACATATCAATGTGATAACTGCGGAATCCGCTTCGATCAACAACAAAAGTTTACCGATGCGCCGCTGATGATTTGCCCGGAATGCAATGAGCCCAAGCTGCGCAAGGTCTACCAGCCGGTGGGGATTGTGTTTAAGGGCAGCGGCTTTTATTCGACCGACCACCGCTCACCTTCGGGTCAGACCTATACGCATCCGAAGGAAGAGACGGCTGGCGCAGCTAAATCTGAACCCGCTAAGACGGCGGAAAAAGGCTCGTCTGGGGAGGCGGGCAGCAATTCAAACGGCTCTAATGCTGTAGACTAAACGCTCATTTTATTAAATAGCGAGATTAACTAAAATAGCCAGGGAAAGAACCCTGGCTATTGGTTTTAATTACGGGAAACGTTGACAAACACTACCGGTCGGCGTTTGGTTTCTTCATACAGATATGATTTAGCCAATTTCGAAACATCCTGCTGCAATCTGCCGTTGGCATGCTTGGCTAACTTTCCAATCCGCGCTTGCAAGTCATTGAATAATTCTTCCGACTCAGTCGACGTCATAAAGCCGCGGCTGATAATCTCGATATCTTTGAGATCACCACTGCGCTGATCCATCACCAAATTCAGCAGCACGATGCCATCTTGACTGAGCATTTCGCGCTCGCGCATAACTGAACGGTCAACATCGCCCACGCCGCTGCCATCCACAAATACATAACCCCCAGGAATGCGCTCGCCTAAGCTCATTTCACCATGTGCAAACTCGATCACTCTGCCATTTTCTACAATAGCAATCTGCCTTTCATCCATGCCGACTTCTATGCCTAAGCGGGCATGTTGTTTGAGCATGCGCAGTTCGCCATGAATGGGGATCAGGTAACGTGGCCGTACAAGGTGCAGCATCAGCTTGAGCTCTTCTTGGCTAGCGTGACCCGAGACGTGCACGGGCGCTAAAGCTTCATAGACTACATCCGCGCCCTGCTCGAGCAATCGGTTGATAGCGCGAGATACCACCTCTTCGTTGCCTGGGATGGGGTGCGAAGAAAGCACCACCGTATCCCCGGGTTTAATATCAAAACGCTTATTGCTGCCATTCGCCAGCCGCCCCAAAATCGAAGTGGGCTCGCCTTGCGAACCAGTCACCAAGAGTAAGACCTTTTCATCAGGGAGTTGTAGTGCGGTTTCGAGCGGCACTTCGAGGTCATCATCAAAATTGATGTAACCAAGCTCTTTGGCAATACGCACATTTTCGGTCATACTCAGCCCAACGAAAGCTATTTTGCGGTGATAGCGCACTGCTGTGTTGATTGCTTGCTGCATGCGGGAAATCAGCGAAGCAAAGGTAGCAATAATAATGCGGCCTTTAGCTTGCTGGAATACCTTATCAAAGGCTGGCTCGATAACTTGTTCTGAAGGTGTCCAACCTGGGCGTTCGGCGTTGGTAGAATCAGCCAAAAGCGCAAGCACGCCCTTTTGGGCAAATTCGCCTAATTTAGCGTAATCTGTTGGCCAGTTGTCCACTGGCGTAAGGTCTAACTTGTAATCACCTGTGTGCACCACCAAGCCAGCAGGCGTTTCGATACCCAAGCCTATCCCATCTGGGATAGAATGGCATACGTGGAAGGTGTGTACCTTGAAAGGACCAATCTGCAGAACATCGCCGGCTTGGATCGTCTTCAGGTTGGCGTCTTGCACAAACCCGCGCCTGCCGAGCTTGGCTTTGATCAAACCTATGGTCAGCGGGGTGCCATAAACCGGGGCGTGAACAGCCTCTAAGAGATGGCTGATTGCGCCGGTGTGATCTTCGTGACCGTGCGTGATGACAATACCGCGTACCTTATCAGCGTGTTGCTTAACGTATTCAAAATCGGGGATGATGTAATCAATCCCGATCATATCATTATCAGGGAACATCATGCCGGCATCGACAATGAGGATCTCATCGTTGTATTCATACACGGTCATGTTTTTCCCTACTTCACCAATCCCGCCTAAGGGGATGATGCGTAAAGTTTTAGACTTCATATTTAATTGTTACTTCCTTAATCTCATGGTTTAAACCATGTAAAAATTTCATTCTTTAATTTAATCCCCAGCCATAAGCCATATGTTAGGGAAACTTATTTCACTAGGATATTAAAAATACCTGTTTTATAAATTTACTAACGGTCAGTATAGCATATTCGTACGATAAGCGCCAAGATTAGCTGTTAATTTAAGGTCATAATAGAGGCATAATCCCGGTTTCTAATAGAACTTTAACCTTAATTAGACAAAATATTAACGCAGGCTCGATAATTTAAGGGCAGAAACAAGAAATACTAAGAAAAGGAGGTGTCTACTATGGCTAACATTGAGTTACGTCGTCGCTATCCTCGTGATGTATTTGGCATTGAGCCTTATCTTGACAGGCTGTTTGATCTGGATACAAGCTTATGGGATTTACCAGCTACCAGCTTCCCGATCGATGTGATCGAGACTGACAATGAGTATCTGGTGCGGGCAAGTGTGGCAGGGTTTGATCCTGAACAGTTAGAGATCACCTTTGAGAGCAACACGCTGACAATCAAAGGTGAGATTAAAGAGGAAAACAAAGACGAACAGCAAGGAAGATATCATATCCGCGAACGCTATGCTGGTACCTTCTATCGGAGCGTATCGCTACCGGGCATGATCGACCAGAATCAGATTAGCGCGGAGACTGATAATGGTGTTCTGACAATCCACCTGCCTAAGAAACCAGAAGCGCAACCTAAACGTATTGAGGTCAAACCTAAGTCTGTCAAAGTCATAGAGGAGAACAAGAAGTAGAATCTCCTTGAATTAGTAGGGAAAGGCTATCCGTAAAGGATAGCTTTTCTCATTTAATTCACATGATAACGCCCTATTGCCTTATCTAGCATAACCTCCTGACCATGGTAAGCTGCTCGTTTTAAGTTTTAGAGAAGCGCACCATATAATTCAGACGATTGATAAACAAAAACGCCTGGATAACGGAGACCTGCGGTCAACCTTCCCCGCTCAGTACCCACAGGGTAGGCTACGCGCTCAGGAAACCGACGGGAACGAAGACGTGAACTCTCGGTACCGTAAGCTTATTGTATAATTGCTGCAACCCCTCCAATTCATGGAAAGGATTAGCATGGACGAAGAAAAATACCGTGTTCCCCCTAAATCAAAAATTAACCTCAAAGATTTTGACCCGAACGAAACAAGCTTATTTGACGGCGGGAAAAAAGAAGCCAAGGCTGCTATGGTGGAGCTCAATCAAAAGCTCAGTGAGCTGCAGGAACTGCTTTACGCGGAAGGAAAGCATAAATTGCTGATCATCTTGCAAGCAATGGATACCGGCGGAAAAGATGGCACCATTCGCTCAGTTTTCGAAGGCGTTAATCCCCAAGGTGTAAAGGTGGCATCATTCAAGACCCCCACAGCGTTGGAGCTTTCGCATGATTACCTTTGGCGCATTCACCAACATACTCCTGCTCGTGGTGAAGTGGTTATCTTCAACCGCTCGCAATATGAGGATGTACTGGTGGTGAGAGTGCATTCGCTGGTACCCGAAGAGGTTTGGTCCAAGCGTTATGAACATATCAACGCGTTCGAACGCATGCTATGCGATGAAGGGACAACAATCCTCAAGTTTTATTTACACATCGACCTCAAGGAACAGGCAAAGCGCTTTTTAGCCCGAGTGGAAGACCCTACCAAGCAGTGGAAATTCAATCCTGGCGACTTATCCGAGCGCGAACGGTGGAATGAATACATGCAAGCTTATGAGGATATGCTCAACCGTACCAGCACAGCTTGGGCACCTTGGTATGTGATCCCTGCAAATAAAAAATGGTATCGTGATTGGTTGATTGCCAAAATTGTGATCAAGGCGCTCAAAGACCTAGATATGCACTATCCGCAACCGGCTGAAGACTTGGAGCATTATCATAAGCGCCTGTTAGAGATGACCCTTTCAGAAGAATAAGCATGAGTGAAACAGATCTTACCCCGCTGAATGCCGTTTTTGGAGGCAGGCTCCAGCGCGATTTTATCCTGCCTTTTGAAGGAAAACCCCAGCTGAATGTTTTAGGTGGTAATTTGCCCTACGCAGCGGCAGGATATGCGCTCTGGGGCGGGAAGGCGGGCTTAGTCGCTCGCGTCAATAGCGAATTCCCACAAGCCTGGCTGGACCAGCTGGCAGCAGCAGGAGGTGATACGAGCGGCATCAAGAGGGTCAATGCACCCCTAGATGACCGCCGTTTTATTGTTTATCTCGACCCGCTCACCCCAAGGATGGACAATCCGCTGACTTACTTTGTTGAAAGAGGCATTCCCTTCCCGCGCGATTTAATCGGTTACGAAACAGCTGAACCGCGTTTTTGCAGTAAGGTCGAGTACGAGCCCTACTCGTTGCATGTCAACGATGTTCCCCGTCTCTATATGGACGCGCCGGCAGCGCATGTCTGCCCCATTGACTTTATGTCGCATAAGATTATGCCCTCAGTGCTCAAAACTGGATTGGTAGATACCTTGAGCATGCGTTCTACAGCTTGTTACATGGACCCAACCTATTGGGAAGATATACGCGGCTTGATTGCCGACCTGACCATTTTTATGACCACAGAAGCCGAAGCCAAGCGTTTGTTCCAGGGACGCAGTGTGGATGTGTGGGAAATTGCTGTGGGGCTGGCAGATTACGGTCCCCAAATCATTGTGGTGAACATGCCGGATGGCTCCGCCTGGGTTTATAGCCGGCTGCAATCTAAACGCTGGATCGTGCCTGCTTACCCTACCCGCGTTGTAGACCCTACCGGTATGTTGGATGCCTTTGATGGGGCTTTTCTCTTTGCCTATCGCCAAGACTTTGACCCAGTTGAAGCCGCGCTTTGCGGTAGTATCACTGCGGCACTGTGCATGGAAGGCTCAGGTCCCTTCTACATCCTCGATACGCTGCCTGGTTTGAAGGAAGCCCGCTTGGAGGCGTTGCGCCCACGCGTGAGGGCTATCTGAGACCCTTAGTCCACATTCACTAAGGCAATTTCATAAACATAAGCCCAATTTTTACCCGTAACGAACAATCTGCCCTCTTTGGCATCGTAAGCAATGCCATTTAGAACGTCCTCTGGATTAGGCGCATGCTCACCTTCTCGCAAGCTACTCAGGTCGATCTGACCCAGCACCTGCCCGCTGCTTGGGTCGATGCGCACGATGACATCCTGATACCAAATATTGGCATACACTTCACCTTGGATGTATTCCAGCTCGTTAAGCTGTTCTACAGGCTGAGCCGCTTGGGTAACCTGGACCGTTCGGGTGGTTTGCAGGGTTTGTGGGTCGAGGAAATACAGCTTGGCGCTGCCATCCGAAAGGATCAGGCTGCTGCCGTCGGTTGTCAGCCCCCAGCCTTCTGTGGGGTAGCTGAAGCTTCCAAGTAAAGCAAAAGCCTTATCGTAGATGAAGCCGGTATGTTCTTTCCAGGTGAGCTGGTAAAGCTGGTCCTCGTAAAGCGCTAACCCTTCGGCAAAGTATTGGTCCGCGAGCTTCAGCTCTTGCACCACTTTACCTGTAGCAGGCTCTACTTTACGCAAGGTGGACTTGCCATAAAGCCCGGTGCTTTCATAAAAGTATCCATCCGCATAAACCAAACCTTGCGTAAAGGCGTCGGTATCATGCGGGTAAGTTGCTAATACGCTGATTCGAGCGTTGCTGCCCAAATCTGCGGGGATAGATCCTGCGTGTGGCAAACGAAAATACATAATCAACAGAAATATGGCGAGCGCAATCAAAGCGAAAGCGATGTTGCTGCGTTTGCTCTGTGAACTTGGTTTTTCTTTGGGAAGCATAGCTAACTCCTTTGTGTTGGTATTATTTTAATCCACACTTCACAAAGCCCCAAAATAGTTGCACCGAATAAGCAAAATTTACCGAAAATCCACTGATCGATTACCTGCGTGATAAAATCTCCTGGAAATAGCAAACAAGCTAATCAGCAGCTTCGCAAAGGAGGACCATGTCCGAAGTCTTAGACCGTTTTATCCGCTATGTGCAGATTGACACCCAATCGGCTCGCGATTCCGAAACCTATCCCAGTACTGCCAAGCAATTGGACCTTTTACGCCTGCTTGCAGAAGAACTCAAGCAAATCGGGATGCAAGACGTGCGTATGGACCGCTATGGCTATGTGACCGCCACATTGCCTGCCAATAACGGCAAAGCCTCTCCTGTGGTGGGCTTTTTAGCGCATGTGGATACCAGCCCGGATGCGAGTGGTGCGAATGTACGCCCGCGCGTGATTGAGCATTACGATGGGGGCGAGATAGTTCTCAATGCTGAAGAGAATATCCGCCTCTCGCCAGAGCGCTTCCCGGATTTACTCAAGTATGTGGGGCAGACCCTGGTAACAACTGATGGCACCACGCTGCTTGGCGCGGATGACAAAGCTGGCGTCGCGGAGATTATGACCGCTATGGCTACCCTGATTGCCCACCCGGAAATTCCGCATGGAACACTCAAAGTAGCCTTCACACCCGATGAGGAAGTGGGGCGCGGGGTGGATTACTTTGATGTGAAAGCTTTTGGCGCAGATTTCGCTTTTACTGTTGACGGCGGGGAAATGGGTGAGCTGGAGTACGAAACCTTCAACGCCGCGAGTGCCAAAGTGCGCGTGCACGGCCGCAATGTGCACCCTGGCACTGCGAAGGGCATCATGCTCAATGCTATTCTAATTGGCATGGAATATAACGACCTGCTGCCCGTCTTCGAGCGCCCTGAGTTTACCGAGGGCTACGAAGGTTTTTACCACTTAATGGGGATGGAAGGCACTGTGGAAGCGGCTAAACTCGAATATATTATCCGCGATCACAGTGATGAGCATTTTGCCCAAAAGAAGGCTCTGATGCAAGCGGCGGCAGATTTCATTAACCAGCGCTATGGCGAACTTGTAGTTGAGGTGGAGGTCAAGGACCAATATTACAACATGCGCAAGATGATCGAGCCGCATCCTGAAATCATTGAGGTGGCGAAGGCTGCGTATGCCGCGGTTGGGCTGGAGCCGCACATTATCGCGGTGCGCGGCGGTACAGATGGCAGCCGGCTTTCGTATATGGGTTTGCCCACGCCGAATATCTTTGCCGGGGGGCATGCCATGCACGGGCGCTATGAATTTGTGCCTCTGGTGGCGATGGAAAAAGCTGTGGAAGTCATCCTCAAGATCGCCGAGTTTGCCACTGCAAATTGATATTGTGGTCTAAAAAAGAAACGGGCTGCTTCTCTATAAAAAAGCAGCCCGTTTGTATTTAAGGATAGGGGATTAGCAGCAGCCGTCCGAGCAGCCATCCTCGCAGGAGCCATCGCAGCCAGAGATGAGCCGGCCAGCAGCCAGTTCTACATCGGTTGCGGGGCGAATGCCAAGCACCGTCACGGTGAATTGCAGATCCTTGCCCGCCATGGGGTGGTTCAGGTCCAGCTCGACGGAATCTTCATATAACGCTGTTGCCACACCCGTGAAAACATGACCATTCGCATCCCGCAGACGCATAGGTTCACCTAAGCGAATTTCAAAATCGGGTGGAAAGGAAGCGCGTGTAACCATCACCACGGCATCAGGGTCAAACTCGCCATAGGCATCTTCCGCGCGAACCAAAACCTCTTTAGTATCGCCAACTTGCAAACCAGTAAGGGCGTTTTCAAGGCCTGTGATGATGTTTTCGTGCCCGTGTAGGTATTCGAGCACGTCAGATTCGATTTCTTCACCATCGACAACGAGGTTATAAGCCAACTGTACCACAGCGTCGTTTTGAATCGTATTCATGTTTTGTTCTGTCATTTTTTCTCCACAATTATTGATACCGGAATTATTCCGCGAAGCAAGATTATATCAGAGGAACCCATTGCGCAGTAATTTTGTAAACCCTTGTAAGGGCATAGTGATAATGTCCAAAAAAAGCAAAATGGAAATGTCCTAATTAAATTTAAGATCCCGTGATATAGCATGGTCTCCCGACCATGCGAAGAATGTAACTTGAGGTTTCAGANNTGGGATACCCTACTACAATATGCGCCTATTGAAAAACTTTTACAATAAGGAACTATGGACTGGCAAAAATTATTGACACAAGCGGGTTATCGCATCTCCAAACCGCGCAAGCAAGTGATGCAGCTGCTTGAAA
>DICP01000032.1:12316-13298 GCA_002417685.1 Candidatus Mesolinea sp. UBA5823 | reverse complement strand
GAGGGCAGGGTGAGGGCAGATTAAAATTCTTAACTTTGAAAAATTTGGATGGAACCGGTTAACCAATGTTTTTCAACACCTCGACTCTATTTGCTTAGAAAACAGAATAAAAAAAAACCTATCTCTTTTCAGATTGATAGGCTTATGAGGTCTCATGTTCGGGCTGTTGAGCTTATCCCATAACGAGGGCGAGCCAGTCCTCCGCTTGGTAACTCTGAATCAGCCCTAAGCCGGCTTCTCGCCCTGAAGTTAGTACCTCATCTGCCTGATTTTCCAAGATCCCGGAGAGGACTAATCTCCCGCCTGGCTGAATCAGTTGGGCTAATCCCTGCTTGAAAAGGCTTACAAGTACAGGCGCTAAGATGTTCGCAAGAACAAGCGGTGCCTGTTTTAAGGCAAAGTTTCCAGCAAGGATTTCCACCAGAGAGCCTTGGGCAACCTGGAGGTTGGCTTGGACGTTATTCAGTTGGGCATTCCGTTGTGCAGCTTGCACCGCCAAGGGGTCTGTATCCAGCGCCAAAGCAAAAGAGGCGCCCGCTTTGAGCGCTCCAATGGCTAAAATGCCCGATCCACACCCCAAGTCAATGACAGCTTGAGGGGGTGCAAGATGGTCATCAATAGCAAGCAAACAAAGTTGGGTGGTTGGGTGTGTGCCTGTCCCGAAAGCCATAGCCGGATCAATGCGCACAATCGTGCGGGTTTCGGATGGATCTGAGTTTATCCAGGCAGGCAGCACCAGCCATTTTTTGCCAATTTTGAGCGGTTGGTAATGCTGCTTCCATACCGCCATCCAATCCTGATCTTCAATAGACTTGAATTGCAGTTCTGGAAAACTCTGAATTTGCTGCAGGTGCCAAAAAGCCTCTTCGAGCTGCAAGCGCGTGCGCTCTATAGCTTCATCTTGGGGCAGATAGGCTGCAACGCGCACATCGCCCGTTGGCACCTGCTCGTGCTGCTCTGGGTCATATCGGGTAACAGCCTC
>DICP01000032.1:9145-12293 GCA_002417685.1 Candidatus Mesolinea sp. UBA5823 | reverse complement strand
TCACCATTGCAGGTGAGTGAGACTTCCAGCCAGGCGTGCATTGCTTCAGCCACCGAGCATGTCCTTGAGTTTATCCAAGAAGCTGCGTTCTTGGATCTTGATTTCGGTTCCCATGGTCTTTCCTAAAGATTCCAACAAAGCTTTTTGCTCATCGGTCAGCTGGGTAGGGATTTGCACATTGACGGTGACTAATTGGTCGCCGCGGCTGTTGCGATTCAATACGGGGATGCCTTCATTGCGCAGTTTGAACACTTTCCCGGGTTGAGTGCCCGGGGGAATGCGTAATTTTTCCTCTCCATCCAAAGTCGGAACGGTGATCTCGTCGCCGAGGGCTGCCTGTGCAATGTTGATATCGACGTCTAACAAGATGTCATTACCGCTGCGCCGAAAGTAAGGATGTGGTTCTACTTCCAGCTCAAGGTAAAAATTACCACTTGGTCCGCCATTTACNNGTGGGGCAGGTTTGTACCTGCACCATTGAACCTAAGAAGGTTTGCTGAACGCGCCGCACTTCACCGCTTCCCCGGCAGGTGGGACAGGTGACCGGGCGTGTGCCAGGCTCAGCGCCACTGCCGCCGCAGGTGGGGCACTTTTCATCGCGGGTAATATCAATTTCTTTTTCGGTGCCAAAGGCGGCTTCTTCAAAACTGATACGAATTTTGGAGCTTAGGTCGGCGCCACGTCGGGGTACGTTCCGTGCTCGCCGGCTGTAACCACCCATGCCGCCAAAGCCGCCAAAACCAAATAAGCCCTCGAGTATATCGGAGAGGTCCATACTGGTAAAGTCTGGCATGCCCTGAAAGTTGACCCCCTCGGGACCGTAACGGTCATAAGCAGCCCGTTTTTCGGGGTCGCTGAGCACGCCATACGCTTCATTGATTTCCTTGAACCTCTCTTCGGCATCCGGTTCTTTATTGACGTCCGGATGATATTTCCGAGCAAGGGTGCGGAAGGCATTCTTGATTTCATCCTGGTTAGCAGATTTTGGTATTCCCAGGACTTCATAATAATCTCGTTTTGTTGCCATAATTCCTAATATCGAACAAAGAGTTCAACATCCTTGGTTAACTCCAAGTTGATGGTGAACTCCTTTTTATCCTTAATCCTGCTGGAAGTCTCCATCCACAACGTCATCATCAGGCGGGGTCTGATCGCTGCCGGGGTTTTGTTCGGGCTGCTGGTCTTGTGGCTGTGATTAAGCCGCCTGACCAACGGCTTGAAGTGCCTGCATGAGCGCTTCCACTTCGCGGTTGATCTCAGCTGGGTCTTCATTGTCGTGGACGGATTGTACCCGTGCGATAGCTGTTTCAACATTGGCTTTCACATCCTCTGGGACTTTATCACCCAGATCCCGCAAAGTTTTCTCAGCACTGTAAATGGCATTATCAGCCGTGTTGCGCGCTTCAATCAGGTCACGTCGGCGTTGATCTTCTTCAGCATGGGCTTCGGCTTGGCGCCGCATTTCCTCTACCTCTTCCTCGCTAAGCCCGGAAGAAGCCGTAATGGTTATGTTTTGGGAGCGGCCGGTGGCTTTATCCTTAGCGGTCACCTCGAGGATGCCATTGGCATTGATATCAAAAGTGACTTCAATTTGGGGCACACCGCGTGGAGCGGGTGGAATACCATCCAAAGTGAACTTGCCCAGAGATTTGTTATCGGCTGCCATAGGGCGCTCCCCCTGCAGCACGTGAATTTCCACCTGGGTTTGGTTATCCGAGGCAGTGGAAAACACCTGGCTCTCCCGGGTCGGGATGGTAGTATTGCGCTTTATCAACGGAGTGGCAATCCCGCCTAAAGTTTCGATGGAGAGCGTTAGCGGAGTCACATCCAGCAATAAGATGTCCTTCACCTCACCGCCAAGCACGCCTGCTTGGATAGCAGCCCCCACTGCCACGACCTCATCAGGATTTACGCCTTTATGCGGCTCTTTGCCGAACTGCTTACGCACCACTTCCTGCACAATAGGCATGCGCGTCATGCCGCCAACCATTACTACCTCGTTGATCTCGCTGCTTTTCAGGTTGGCATCAGCCAAAGCTTGGGCAACAGGCTTCATGGTTCTCTCCACCAAGTCCTCAGTCAGTTGTTCGACTTTTGCGCGCGTCAAGGTCGTTACGAGGTGCTTAGGTCCAGAGGCGTCCGCGGTAATATAGGGCAAGTTGATCTCAGCTTGCATGGTTGAGGAAAGCTCAATTTTAGCCCGTTCAGCTGCTTCTTTAAGACGCTGCAGAGCTTGGCGGTCCTGGCGTATGTCGATGCCATTCTCGCGCTTAAACTCATCCGCCAAATAATCAATGATGCGTTGGTCGAAGTCATCTCCGCCCAAGAATGTATCACCACTGGTGGATTTAACTTGGAAAAGACCATCGCCTACTTCCAAGATGGAAATATCAAAAGTGCCACCGCCTAAGTCATACACGGCAATGATTTCGTTTTTACGTTTGTCTAAGCCATAGGCTAAGGAAGATGCCGTAGGTTCGTTAATGATGCGCAGCACTTCCAAACCAGCAATCTTACCAGCGTCTTTTGTGGCGTTACGTTGGGCGTCATTGAAATAAGCTGGCACGGTAATCACAGCCTGTGTCACCGGTTCGCCTAAGTAAGCTTCAGCGTCACGCTTGATCTTGGCTAAGATCATAGCGGAAATCTCAGGCGGAGTGTATTCCTGCTCGCCCATGACCACGCGCACGTCCCCATTGGGGGCTTTGGTAATACGGTAGGGAACCTTTGAGCGGGCACGTTGGACTTCAGGGTCATCGTATTTGCGGCCCATAAAGCGCTTGATGGAAGATATTGTATTTTCCGGGTTCACAATGGCTTGGTTGCGCGCCACGCGCCCAACTAAGCGCTCGCCGTTTTTATTAACTGCAACTACCGAAGGTACCAGGCGTTCACCTTCGGCTGAGGGGATAACAACAGGTTCGCCGCCGATCATGACAGCAGCAACGGAGTTGGTTGTTCCTAAATCGATCCCAATAATCTTAGACATGTATTGCTCCTATTTTGCGACGCGGACAAGAGCCGGCCGAATAATGCGATCTTTAAGTTTATAACCATTTTGCAGCACTTCCACGACTTGTCCATCGCTGAAGTCTGGATGAGCTTCGTGCGAGATGGCTTCATGAATGGCTGGGTCAAACTCATCCCC
>DICP01000032.1:1044-9129 GCA_002417685.1 Candidatus Mesolinea sp. UBA5823 | reverse complement strand
GTCAATTCAACACCTTGATACCACGGGTCAACCTCGGGGATATCTGGTTTTTGCTTGAGGGCGCGCTCTAAGTCATCGACCACCGGCAGGAAAATTTTGACCAGGTCGCCTAAGGCAATGTCATAGATTTGCAGGTTTTCCTGATCCACCCGGCGCCGGTAATTGGCGAAGCTGGCGCGTTCGCGTTGTAAACTGTCCAAGTATTCTGCCGACTGCATTCTCAGCTGCTCATTTTCAGACTTTAGCATTTCTAATTCGTTCTCCGAGCTGCTCATGTCTTCTTCAGAGGCATTATCCACTTGGGTTATTTTTTCTTCTTCGTTTTTTTTGGGTTCGTCCATATTTCTATTACCTCACTAATGATTACAAATTTTTCGTATTATTCAATCAAGTTCTCTGCAACTAAGTCTGAAAGCAAATTCGCCACAAAGCGCACTGTTGAGATTGCTTGTCCGTATGGCATACGCATCGGTCCGAGGATACCAAGCGTACCGGTTAGCTGGTCTTGAATCCCATAATGACTGAGGATAAGCGAGCATTGGCGTAATTCCTCCCAGGTGCTCTCACCACCGATCAGCACTTGCACGTCCCCAATTTCATCGCCAAGGAAGCTGCGCGAAAGCAAATCATCCAACTTGTTGCGTTCCTCAAATATCGAAAGTGCAGAGAGTGCCTGCTCTGTATCCGCAAATTCAGGCTCAGCTAAAACGTTGGTCAAACCGTCCATATAAATCTCTCCGATAACGAGGCGCTCGGAGAGGCGCATCTGGTCTTTAATTACCCCAAGCACAGTATTTCCTATTTCATCCAAATCCAAATCCAGCTTTTCGAGCTGGACCAATGTGCAATTTTGGCAATGGGCGTTAAGCTCAGCAGCTAAGCTGGAAAGCTTTTCCTGAGGCACGACCTCATTTAGTGAGAAAATCTGCTGACGAATTTCTCCACCCACTAAAACCAATACCATCAGCACCTGCGAGGCACGTGTGGAGATGAGTTCCAAGTGTTTGAAAGCCACCTTCTTGCTATGCGGAGCGGTAACAATCGAGGCGGCTTGGGCGTGGTTAGCCAGCACTGAAGCCGCTAAGCGCAACCATTCGTCTAATTGTTGTTGCGCTTGATAAAACTGGTGTGTGATGGTATTACGCGTAGCAACCGGTAGAATCGGCTGCTGCAAAAGGTTACTCACAAAAAAACGGTACCCTTTTTCCGTTGGAACGCGTCCAGCGGAGGTGTGCGGTTGGCGTAAGTAGCCCATCTCTTCCATCGCCGTCATCTCGTTGCGAATGGTCGCAGAACTGATCGGCAGGCTGTATTGCCTAACCAGCGTTTCAGAGCCCACTGGCTTAGCCGTTTGCGTATGCTCATGCACGATCAACGAGAGTAATATTTTTTGGCGTTCAGTTAATTCTTCCATAGTTTCATTTCTAATTAGCACTCTCGAGCTGAGAGTGCTAATTTCCATGAAATAATGATACCATGCGGATGGTTAAATTTCAATTAGAAATTATAGGAAGTGTATTAATTTTTCGGTAAAGTCAAAAATCACTGGAGAGCACAGCGCGTGTGCATAATATAACGGTCGATGGCGCCAAACTTGTACTTGTAATCTTCATCTCCACGCATCATATCCACCTCGCGGATGCCTTGGGCGATTGCCCATTCAATTTCCTTAGCTAAAAGTACCCAACCGGGGGAGGAAGAAGCGAAAGCTGGCTCCCAGGCGGAATTGTATACCCATAATTTTTGTTGGGTCACTAGGCTGAGAAAAGCAGCCGCCTTGTGGTCATCAAAGGTTAAAAAGGAGAGACGCAGTAACTTGTCTTCGAAGGCAGCTTTGGCAAAATCGTGCAAGTATTGCGACATGGCAGGGTTCTGCAGAAATTCAACTTTACGATGGTCATTGTGCATCATAGCGATGAAGGCATCCATCTCTGCAGTTAAGGCGTCCTTTTCATTCACCGTGTACCGGGCAGTTTGGTGGCGGGCTTCGGCATTACGCAGTTTGCGGCGGATCTCGTGGCGCTGCTTTTTATCCAATGTGCCTAAATACGCTTCGAAGCTCTCTGCCAGGGGAATATAAGGGGCGGGCATCAAGCGCGCTGTGCTAAAAGACCAGCCAGTTTGGGCACATGCTCCCTTTAGCGCACTTTGGGTAGGTGAGCTTTCCATTAGGTTATAGAGATCCAAAGCTTTCGCTGGCAGGGCTTGGCAAGTGAAGACGAAATCGAGCAGCCCAACAAGGAATGCCTCCAGACGTTCGGGCAAAGTTATGAAATCCAAATAATCGGAGACCTCCACTGAGCCCAAAAAGCGCAGCGCCGGCTCAAATTTCTCTTTGGTAGAAATGAAAAGTGGAGCAATCCCAACTAACTGACCTGCCTCTCGGGCAGTAATAATGGCTAAATGGGTTTGGTCGGGCTTCCACTCGCCGCCGCCGAGCGTTTGCCACCAGCTGCGCAGATAGCCCCAGCGTAAAAAAGGAACTTTCACGTAGCTTTTGTCGTAGAGTTCATTCCATTCCGAGGCAAGGGCATCCCAGCCAGTTGTGTCTTGTATCAATGAAAAATCCATCGGCAAGATTATACCTTTTTAGTATCGTTATGTATTGTATAATACCCACAGGGAAAAATCCCATGAGAAATTTCTGGCAAGATCACCGTTATTTTTACCCGAGGCGCATTTATGAAACATGATTTAGACCTTTATCTTCTCCATGGCGAACTCATCCCTGGCTTTCACGCTGCAGCCTCGGCGAAGCGCTGTGCCCGAGGGCGGGAAGATGATAGTGTGATGCTCCTAATCACTCAAAAAAGCGGCGCGCTGATAAGCCCAGAAACGCTTCAAACTTGGTTAGAACGTGTCACGAGTATATTTTATAAAACCTCTGGATCGGTCACCGCAGCCATGCGTGCCGTGATCAACGCGCTCAATAGCAGCCTCAGCGAAGCCAATCTTAAACTCCCCGAGGAAGCCGAGCCTCACTCCGCGGCGCTTTCGCTTGCTGTGATTCATCATGATACCCTTTTTGTGGCTCAATCGGGGCTTAGTCAAGTGCTTCTACTGCAAAATGGCAACTCGCGTCTTTTTTTTGATCCGGATCTCGACCCGCGTGGAATAGGGCTTACGCAAATACCACAGTTGCGCTTTTTTCAAGAAGCCCTCGGAGAACATGCTCTGATCCTCTTTTCTGCAGAGTTCCCAGCTGCCTGGCAGGAAAATGCGCTTTCCAGCCTTGGCACGGATGTTAGGGCTATCCAGGAGCGCATTATGGCTGAAGAAAACCCGCCAGCAGCGCTTGTTTTGGTGGAAGCTAAACCTGGAGTGGGTGTGCTGCGCCGGCTGGAATTAACCTCCCGGCTTGATGAGTCGCTAACCGAAGAACAAGCCAAAGCAACTGAATCAGCACCACAGGAATTTGCGGAAAGTGATGTGGAAGAATCTTCGCAAACAGCATTGGTTGAAGTTTCTGAAGCCGAGCCCGAAGCAGAACAACCCGAAGAACCTACAGAGACTCCAGAAAAAGTAGAGTCAACCCCCTTGCGCGAGGAACCAGAAGTTACGACAGAGATTCCACTGACAGCGCCTGGGGAATATTCGGCAGAAGAGCAGACTTCTATGCCGCAGGGCTTGACTTACAGCGAGCAGATCCCAGAAAGCTCACCACGTAAGCGTAAGGAAAACAGGACTGCACGAAAAGTGCACAAGCAAGCTGCTTACACCAAGTTAGCCGAAGGTGCTGCAAAAATGAACCAAGCAGGCGGGGGATTGAGTAAATTTTTTGGTGGGAAAAAGACTCTAACAGAAGGTGTGGAGCCAAAGCACGAGAGCCTTTCCTCAGGCACTAAGCTGCTCTTAGCGATCGTAATACCACTGCTGGTAGTGGCGATTGCCTCTATCATTTACATTACCCAGGGCAAAGAGAATCAATATCAATATCTGATGGCGCAAGCACAAGCTGCCGCGGAAAACGCAGCCCTTATGAGCGACAACACCCAGCAGCGGGAAGGTTGGAACCAGGTGATGAATTGGCTGGATCAAGCGGAGGATTACCGCCAAACCAATGAGCTGCGCGCCTTGCGCGTGCAAGCACAGAACGCGCTGGACCGCTTGGATGGGGCTGTGCGCTTGCATTACACAGCTGCTTATGCGGCTTCTCAACTGCCCAGTTTACAAATCAGCCGCCTGGTAAGCGTTGGAAACGAGCTGTACTTGCTCGATCAGGCTTCTGGCGCTGTACTGCACATGTCACCTTCAGGCTCGATCTATAACTTAGATTTGGAATTTAAATGTGCCCCAGGCGTGGTGGATGGCATTCAGGTGGACAAACTGGTAGAGGTTATGTCTGTACCGATCAATAATGCTGCCAAGGCACCTTTATTTGCACTGGATTCAGAAGGCAACGGCTTGTTTTGCCAGCCCAAGAAAGACCCCGTGGCTATCAGCCTGCTCCCGCCGGCTTCTGGCTGGGGAAAGGTACAGAGTGCGTTTTATGATTCTGGTCGGCTGTTTGTGCTTGACCCAGCTAAAAATGCACTTTGGATTTACCGCGGAACAAGCATGAACTACACTGAACCGCCGGATTCGTACTTTGAGGATATGACTATAGACCTTTCTACTGCAGTGGCAGCTGCGGGAAGTGGCGACGAGCTGTTTCTGCTTTTTAATGATGGACACACCATGCACTGCTTGGCTTCTAACGTAACTGGCTTGGTCAGCTGTGATGACCCCTACCCTTACATCGATGGGCGCACAAGTGCAGCTTCTCAGCTCGATTTTAGCAGCTTGCACTTTTCTCAGCTGGCTTATTCCCCGCCTCCGGATCCCTCGCTTTACTACCTGGAATCAGATAAAGCTGAGCTGTATCAATTTAGCCTGCGACTTAACCTCAATCGCATTTTGCGCGCGGATGTTGAAAGTGGCAGCCTGCCCAAAAAGGTGGTTACAGCGTTTAATATTTCCACTAACCGCTTAGTCTTCTTAGCTTTTGGAAATGAGCTTTACTACGCGTCTTTGCCCTAACTGCTCAAAGCGGCTGATGCAAGGATGAAATACACCCTCAAAAACCACCATTTTTTGTTAAAAATGTTACAATGGTGGCATGACTTGCCCATTGACACTCACCTGCAATGCGGCATATTTTTTAACAATCATTAAGGAGATGCATGTCTGAAGACCCCCGATTAGAAAAACTCAAACAGATTCAGGCGCAAGCCAAACTCGGTGGCGGGCAAGAGCGCATCGATAGACAACACGCCAAAGGCTATCTCACTGCCCGCGAGCGCCTGGACTTACTTCTGGATCCTGGCACTTTTAGAGAACTTGAAAGCCTGGTGGTGCAGCAAAATGACCCGCAAGCCGAGAGACCCCTGGGCGATGGCGTCGTAACCGGTTATGGCAAGATTGATGGACGTACGGTGTACGTCTATGCCCAGGATTTTACTGTCCAAGGCGGCGCCTTGGGCGAAATGCACAGCCGCAAGATCTGCCGAGTGATGGATTTAGCCGCCAAGAATGGCTGCCCGATTGTTGGATTGATTGACTCCGGTGGCGCGCGTATTCAGGAAGGCGTCAAGAGCTTAGGCGGATATGCTGAAATCTTTCGACGCAACGCGCAGTATTCCGGCGTGGTGCCGCAAATCAGCTTGATTATGGGACCTTGCGCCGGCGGAGCAGCTTATTCCCCGGCGCTTACCGACCTGATCATCATGGTGCAAAAGCAATCCTACATGTTCCTGACTGGTCCGCAAGTGATCAAAACCGTAACCGGAGAAGATGTCGATTTTGAATCCTTAGGTGGTGCGGATGTGCATTTAGGCATTAGCGGCACGGCACATTTGGTCAGCCCGACCGAAAAGGATGCGCTCGCACTTTGCCGGAAGGTGCTCAGTTATCTCCCCTCGAATAATGTCGATCAAGCTCCGCAAGTGACGCCTGAGGATGACCCATATCGGCGCGCCGAAGCGCTCAACAGCTTAATACCGCTGGACCCCCAGGAAGCATACAGCATGCACACCGCCATTCCGCAAATTGTCGATATTGGATCCTTCCTCGAGCTACAAGCTGGCTTTGCCCCCAACGCGATTGTGGGTTTGGCACGCTTAGATGGGAAGCCTGTCGGAATTATCTCGCAGGAACCTGAGTCCATGGCTGGCGTGATGGATATTGACTCCGCCGATAAGATCACCCGTATGGTGCGCTTATGTGACGCCTTTAACCTGCCGATTGTTACCTTTGTAGATTCGCCTGGTTTCTTGCCTGGTGTTGATCAGGAACATCGCGGCGTGATTCGCCATGGCGCCAAGGTGCTTTACGCTTACGCTAACGCCACGGTTCCCAAGGTAAGCGTGGTCACGCGCAAAGCCTATGGCGGTGCGTATGTGGTTATGAGCAGTAAGTACTTAGGCACAGATATCACCTACGCCTGGCCAAGCGCAGAAATTGCGGTGATGGGCGCGGAGGGTGCGGTCAATATCCTTTACCGCAAAGAAATCAGTGCAGCGCCAGACCCGCAAGCCGAACGCAAACGCTTGGAAGAAGAATACCGCCAGAAATACCTGAATCCTTATGCCGCAGCGCATGCCGGTTATATCGATGAGGTCATTGAGCCGGCGCAAACCCGCCAGAAACTCATCGAAGCCCTGGATGTGTTGGCTAATAAGGTGGAAAGTACCACAGCGCGCAAACACGGCAACATGCCCGCCTAAGGCAGTAGACCATGACGAATATCTTGTTACAAGGTTTAACAATCGCTGGGATTGGCATGGGGTTGGTGTTTTTGATGATTTTAGCGCTCTGGGGGATTATGGCACTCCTCGTTTTGCTCACCACACGCACCAAACCACCAGAAGTAGAAGCTGTTGAGCAGCCCGCGGAGCCTCCAACTGAAACTGATGACAAAGCCGAAGCAGCCGCTGTGGCTGTGGCTTTTGCCCTAACGCAGGCGCGCGCCCGCAAGCAGATTGAGCAGAAGGCTGGCGCTGCTCCAACCAGCCAATGGCTGCTCAAAGGCCGCCTGCAGCAAATCAACCAAGGGATTAGAGGACGGAGAGGATGAATATCAACGTAACCATCGCGGGGAAAACTTATTCGGTAAAAATTGAGGATTTACATGCCAGGCCGGTCAAAGCCGAGGTTGATGGGCAGGTCTTTGAGGTTTGGCCAGAGGAAACTGCAGCACAGCCCGTACAGGCACAGTCTGTTCCTGCAGCGGTTTCTGCGGCAAAGCCAGCCGCTGCTCCAACCCAAACCGCTGCTTCCATGCAAGAAGTACGCTCACCTTTGCCAGGGGTGATTGTGGAGATCAAAGTGAAGCCGGGAGATGTGGTCAAGGCTGGGCAGCCACTCTGCACGCTGGAAGCCATGAAGATGAAGAATGTGATTCGCGCCGGCAGAGATGGCATCATTGCCGAGATACACATTAAAGTAGGCGATCAAGTTCAGCACAACCAGTTAATGTTCACCTACGAAGGCTAAAGGAATGCCCACATGGATTTAACCAACCTGATTACCGAACTCTCCAAAGGTTTTGCATCTTTTACTTGGGGCAATGCCGTAATGATCCTCGTTGGGCTGATTTTAATATTTTTAGCTATTGTCAAAGAATACGAACCGGTGCTGTTGCTGCCGATTGGGTTTGGCTGCTTGATGGCGAACTTGGGGATGTCTAACCAGGTCGGTTTTATGAAAGTTATTTACGACGCTGGCATTAGTACGGAGCTCTTTCCGCTGCTGATTTTTATCGGCGTTGGTGCAATGATAGACTTTAGCCCGCTGCTTTCGCAGCCTAGTATGGTACTGCTGGGGGCCGCTGGTCAGTTTGGAATTTATGGCACTTTGCTGTTGGCTTTAGCTTTAGGCTTTCCGCTCAATCAGGCTGCTTCCATTGGGGTGATTGGCGCAATTGATGGACCAACGGCAATATTCGTGGGCACAAAGTTGGCTCCGGAAATCGTGGCGCCTATCGCTGTCGCAGCTTATTCCTATATGAGCCTGATCCCCATCATTCAACCGCCAATTATGAAATTATTGACCACACGCAAAGAACGTCTTATCCGCATGGAGTACAGCCCCAAACCTGTTTCCCGC
>DICP01000032.1:0-1016 GCA_002417685.1 Candidatus Mesolinea sp. UBA5823 | reverse complement strand
ATGCTCGGCAACCTGCTGCGCGAAGCGCTTGTGGTCGAGCGCCTGAGTAAAATGGTGCAAAATGAGCTCATTAACATCGCCACGCTCTTTTTAGGATTAGCTATTGGCTCCACAATGACTGCTGAAAGCTTCTTAAATTGGACCACATTAGCCATTTTAGGTTTAGGGCTGCTTGCTTTTGTGATTGACACCGTAGCGGGTTTGCTTTTCGGCAAGCTGATGGCTGTCATTACGCACGGCAAGGTGAATCCGTTAATTGGCGCTTGCGGGATTAGCGCATTTCCTATGGCTGGCCGGCTCTCGGCAAAGATGGCATTGGAAGAAGACCCCTCGAACTTCATCCTCATGCACGCGATGGGCTCTAATACTGCTGGGCAGTTAGGCAGTGTGATAGCCGGTGGGATTTTGTTGGCTCTCGTTACCGGGATTCCATAAGGAAAAGTGACTTTTTAGAGGCTGCAGTTAAAGCTGGCAGCCTTTTTTATTTTCTTCGATTGATACGAGCACAAAAAAGCCCATAGAAGGGCATTGAAAAATCTATTCGGGAAAAGAAAAGTTTTTTACAAGTCAAGCTTATAGCCGACAGAGCGCACCGTTCGGATTAGCGCCGGATGATGTGGATCGTCCTCGAGTGAGCGCCGCAGCCAGCTGATGTGCACATCTAAAGTGCGCGTATCGCCGATATAATTGGTTTCCCACACTCGCTGAAAAAGGACGTCGCGGGGCACTACCTCACCAGGTTTTTTCATCAACTCAAGTAAGAGCTGAGTGAGCCGAGGTGTGAGGGAAGTTTCTTTACCATTATAGGTAACTTGATTTGAAGCAGTATTGAGCTGCAATGGACCAACCGTGTAGATATTTTCCTCACTATTGTGCTGAAAGAGGCGCATGCGGTTGATCAGCTTTTGAACGGTGAAAGGCAGCTGGAGGACAATGTTGACTTCGGGGCTCTCAGCGAAATCAGCATGATCGGGGACAATCAAAACAATTGGGCATTTTGGCAAGCAATTGCGAAA
>DICP01000102.1:6300-8201 GCA_002417685.1 Candidatus Mesolinea sp. UBA5823 | reverse complement strand
TTGAATCTAGAATGTCCTAATTATGATTAGGAGCTATGAAATGGACAATCGAAATGACAAGTAAGGAATTAGCCCGGAAAACTGAAATAGAACGGGTGTTGGATCACCGGATCACCCAAAAGGAGGCAGCAAAAAGGTTAGGGGTAAGTGAACGGCAATTTCGGCGCATTATACGCAGATATCGCCAGGAAGGAGATGGTGGATTAGTATCGCAGAAGCGTGGGAAACCCAGCAACCGAAAAACAGACGAGAGAACCCGAGAGTTGGTGAGAGAATTTATTTGTGACCCCATGATGAAAGGATTTGGGCCAACCTTGATGACAGAGAAACTCGAGACAAAAAAGGGTATTCGCTTGAGCAAAGAGAATGTTCTTTGGTTTAGGCTATTGGCTACAACCCGATAAGAGTCCTGATAAGAACTAAAATAACAATTCGTTTAGTATACACATTTTATTTTTATATATTGATAATATTATTAATAATAATTTAAGCATTTTAGCTTTGTGCCTAACTGAAAGACATTGAACGAAAAATAAATATTAAGCAAATTAATACCCCGGCCAGGCTTTGGCATAAGCCTTCAGGATGCGGTCGCAAAACGCATTGAAGGCAGGGTCCACCCGCTGACGGGCTGGGTCAGACATATGCCAGGCAATGATTTCCTCAGCCCCGCGCGAGAAAGGCATGGTGCAGATGAAATCCGGCACAAGGCGCTTGACCTTGCTGTTATCCAGGATGAAGCTGTGGGTCTTATCTCCCAGCAAACTCTCACCCCAAGTGGGGTCATAGGCAGCAATCAAATCCGAGGGTACATGCACCAAGGTCGCCTTCACGCCCGCAGCCGCTGCCAAAATCTCGTGGATCTGGTTCCAGGTGAGCCACTCATCGGAGGTGATATGGAATGCCTCGCCAATGGCATGCGCGTTGCCCATCAAGCCCACAAAGCCTTTGGCAAAATCAGAGGCATGCGTAAGCGTCCAAAGCGAAGTGCCATCCCCGTGTACAATCACGGGCTCGCCGCGCAGCATACGGTCAATCGCAGTCCAGCCTCCATCGATTGGCACATAGGGTGCGCTGTAGGTGTGGGAAGGGCGTATGATGGTGATGGGGAACTTTTCCTCACGGTAAGCACGCACGAGGCGCTCCTCACAGGCAGCTTTATTGCGCGAATACCCCCAATAAGGGTTATCCAGCACCGTTGATTCTGTCACCGGCAAGATAGCCGGCGGGGTCTGATAAGCCGAGGCTGAGCTAATGAAGATATATTGCCCGGTGCGCCCGCGGAAAAGCTCCAAGTCGGTTTCGATATGCTCAGGATTGAAAGCCACGAACTCAGCCACCACGTCAAAACTGCGGCTGCCAAGGGCTGCACGCACAGTTTGTGGGTCGCGGATATCGGCGGTGAGCACCTGAGCACCATTGGGAACCGGACGCCCCGAAGTACCGCGATTGAGTAAGGTCACCTCGATTCCGCGTGAAAGCGCTAGCTCTACGCAAGCCGAACTGATGTTACCTGTTCCACCAATAAACAATGCTTTCATGTATACCTCCAAATCGATCTATTCGCCCACGCCATTTCCGGCTGAGTCATGGATATCCTCTGCAAGTTCCACACCATTAGTGGGTAAGTTTTGCTGATGAACGAATATGTTTTTTAAGTCATTAAGTTGGGGTTTGGCAGCGAGCACCAGCATCAACACAACCAGCACAAATAGCAGTGCCACCAAGAGGAAGGCTTTATGGATGCCGAGGCCATCTGCCAGCGTCCCTAAGCCAAAGGGGAGAAAGAAGATGGCTACACCGGTGGCTAAGGTGGCGCGTGCGCCAGCCAACTGCTTTTGGCTGCCCGCAGCTTCGAGCGCGAGCGGCAGCAACGTCGTATAGAAATTCGCCACGCCTAA
>DICP01000102.1:1294-6226 GCA_002417685.1 Candidatus Mesolinea sp. UBA5823 | reverse complement strand
GCAAAACGCCCTAAGATCATGCCAACGAGGAACAGGCTGACAGCTTGCGTGGCGGTGTTTTGGGCTAAACCCAGCACCTTAGCATTGAAATCCGCGCTCCAATAAACTGTGCAGAACTCGATGGCAATGCCAAACATCAGAGCTAACCAAATCAGCCAGTACCTGCGCGGCAGCTTGCCAGAAGCTTGCGCCTCAGCTTCAACAGGAATGACGGCCTGCTTCTGCTGCGCCTCTCTGGTGCTTAACCATAGCCACACGCCTAAAGCCAAGGAAATCCCTGCAGCAGCCAGAATTGCCATCCGCCAGCCGACTGCCTGACCAGCCAGCGCCCCCACCAACAGCGGCGCCGCTGCCGCAAAGATGGAGCAAATGGTGTTGGCTTCGGTAATACCCACTGAACTGCGGCTGCCCATTTCCTGCTCTAGGATGAGTGGATACATCGAAAGGATCCAGGTGCCCAGGCAGCCCATTAGGAAGAGGCCAAAGATGGTCACAGCCGGCTGCCTTCCCCATGCCAAAATAAGCCCGCCCACGCCCAAGCCCAGGGAGCCAATAGCCATCACACGCCACGGCGCGAGCTTACGGATGAACGGACCAGCCAGGAGGCCGGTCACAAGCACGCCGGCAGCAAAAGCCGAGAAGTGCAGACTGCTTTCGGTATAGGTGAGCTGAAACTCCTGGCGCAAGTAGCCCGTAATAGGCCCCGGAAGGTTGAGCATATAAACATACAGCGAAAGCAGCAGGTAAACCAGCCAGGTTTCAGGCGTGCGAATGATTGAAGCGTGATGCTGAGACATCAGATAATAAATCCTAGGCGGGGGGATTCTCCCTAGGCGGATTGGGTTGCTTGGATTTCAGCTGTTTACGAATGCTGGTCTGCTTTTCAGGCGTAGAGGAAGCTGGAGAAGGTGAGGCAGTTTCCTCGGCTGCCATAACCCTCAGACGCGCGGTCAGCCGCAGCCCAACAATAGGAAAGGCAAGCAGGTTAATGAGCAAGCCGATGCCCAAGGCAAAGGTAGCGCCATCCGGCCCGCCCAGGTAAAAGCCAATGAACGAGCTGATGAAGAGTACCATAAGCGCCACAGCCAGGTAGATCACCAAAACCTTGATAACTACACTGCGCCGCGGGTTGGCCGGTTTTTTGGGAGTCATAATTCTATTATACCAACAGAGTTTGCTCAGTCTGCCAGCAGATAAGCTAATACCCATTGGGTTGTAGCCAGCAGTGCATCGTGATGGGTGCGTTCGTAATGAATCGAGCTATCCACACCTGGCCCGATGAGCGCCGCGCGTGCAGAGGTAAGAAAAGTGGGAGACCTGCGGTCAAAGGCCGCGCACGGTGGGGACACCGGCGCGATCATAGAATATACCCCTGGTGGGTCTTACTACATCTGTGATGGTCAACGCTAACAAACAGCTGTTAGCCATACACCCACATTAAAGCGGAATTTCCATCTCATATAAATATATCATCTTTACTAAGATAACAATACAACAATAATGATTAGGTTACTACGCGAGTCCTACCTTCAATGAAAACAAAGCGTCCTTTAAAAATAAATTTCAAGGACTTTCTGGAATATGAATACCTCCTCCGTTGGCTACTAGTTCAGTTAGCCATTCAAGCTTAAGTTCTTCGTAGCTCTTGTCTCTAATTGCGGTACTATCGTTGTTGTTCACATACTTTTCCAGAACGGTATCAAGCGAATATGTGTCACACAGCCAGGCAACATAAGAGGCTGCTTGTGAATAATTAAGCTCCAAACCATCCATTTTTGTTAAATCGAGCTTTGGACGTAGTCTATTATATTTTTCATAAATAGAAATTCCCATCGACCCACCATGAGGCATTCTATAAATAGTCGCAAAAGCGACTGCGTCTGTAAACAATCGGGCGTCAATAACAGATACGCTATTTATGCTACCGCCCTGTTTCAAATACCATTCTATGGCCGCAGACATCTGTTCTTCATCTAAATAATACCAATAAGAAATGCCCGGACTGGACTGTCGTCCATTAATGTCCTCCCAGATCGCTTCTGTAATAGTTTGTTCGTATATGGGTAATAACTTTCCTAAATATTCTGCAAAGCCTTCAGCTAATAATAAATTATCATTAACAAACGCTAACTTTTTATTCCAATTGTAAGTGTGAACAATCTCTGGCAGCACATCAAATAAAATGGCACTGTTTTGTATTCTAATAGTGTTTCCTTCTGTATATCCTAACATGACATCTAACTCACGCACCTCAATAAAAATTTCATTTTCTGGATTGATTAGAGGAGTAATAGATGGAGCGTTGGTTACAAGGAATTCGGTTAATGCGTTATATCCACTGTAAGCCCTGAAAATAAAATCTTCTACTTCATCAATTGTATCAAAATATACTTGTCCCTCTAACTTATTTAAACAAAAATGTATAATATCGGTTTGGATTTCTAACTGACAAGTATCACTTTGCGAGAATTGAAAAGTATTATAAAAACCATCATGGGTATAATCGACTGTCCTTTGTATGCCAAGATACTTCAACCACCTATTGCGCAAATCATTATTAATTTTTCCTTCAATTGATTCAACAGGGATATTTTCAACCTCTACACAATATGTAATAAGAGATGCGGCTGTCATACGAGCAATAGCCACCTCTTGTTGTGAAACCCAGTCCGTTGAAAAACGCGCAATAAAAAGGCCAAGCATATTTAAATCTTTGGTCTCTTGATACCAATTCTTTAAAACTTGGTTATTTACTTCCTCTCCCGATGCAATATAAGCCGCCCCAGCTTTAACCCAATATTCCGAAATACCTGTGGCTGCACCAATAATATTCTCTAATAACGTAATATTATCAAGTCTTTCAGGGGATGTAAAAACTATTGCGTTGTTTGATAAACAATTTTCAATAGCTGATTCTGGAATGACATAAATGGTAATTGGAATTTCAAAAGCGACCGGCGAACTTATTAGTAGTTCATTGAAATAATAAAATAACTTTTCATAAATCTCATCAACTTCAACAGACTTTGAAAAATTATTTCCAATTGCCACAGTTAATAAGCCAAGGGTCCTGTATTGGTATGAAAAACTCACTGAACAGAAATCATTTCTCGAGTATTTTCCTTCCATGACATCCGAGGTTTTCCAATTTTCATAATTTATGGGTTCAGAAATCGATATTGTTCCTTGATCAACATATTCTTGAGATTTGTTCTTTGAAGAACAAGAAACTTCACATATGATAAATAGAACTATAATTATGAAAAACCATATTTTTTTTGCCATAGATCATTTCCTTTTTGATTAATAATCCCACCCATCAAAAAAACTCATTGGTCTAGATTTTATTATAATCCTAGTCTCAAGGATTTAGTGCAACGGATGAGGAGATAAAATCATTCGTATGCAGAATAAGAGATACACACGATTAGCAGATCAAGAACGAGAAAGTATCAGCCGCGGATTAGCTCAACACAAATCCATTCGGCAAATAGCGAAAGAATTAAATCGTTCTCCGAGCACTGTTTCACGCGAGATTAGGCGCAACAGAGGCAAAAGCAGCCATCGAGCCTTTTCAGCCAGCAGACGTGCCAAAGCCGCAGCCCAACAACAGGAAAGGCAAGCAGGTTAATGAGCAAGCCGATGCCCAGGGCAAAGGTAGCTCCTTCCGGCCCGCCCAGGTAAAAGCCAATGAACGAGCTGATGAAGAGTACCATAAGCGCCACAACCAGGTAGATCACCAAAACCTTGATAACTACACTGCGCCGCAGGTCTGCCTGTTTTTTGGGATTCATAGTTCAATTATACCCACAGAGTTTGCTCAGTCTGCCAGCAGATAAGCTAATACCCATTGGGTTGTGGCGAGCAGCGCGTCGTGATGGGTGCGTTCGTAATGGTGCGAGCTATCCACACCTGGCCCGATGAGCGCCGCAGCCGCTGGCCCGCCGGCATGCCAATATGCGGTGGCATCCGAGCCATAGTTGGGGTAAATATCTACCTTATAAGGGATCCCATAGGCTTCGGCTAAGCCACGCAGCTTCTGGCTCAGCCCGGCGTGGTAAGGCCCGCCGCTATCCTTGAGGCATAAGGTAGCATGGAATTCATCCGAAGCTTGCCCTTCACCCATGGCAGCCATGTCCACCGCCACAAATTCCTCCACGCTCGCAGGGATCTCAGCTGCGCCGCCATGCCCAACCTCCTCAAAGTTGCTGAAAAGGATGCAAGTGGTATGGGCTGGCTGCAGCCCAGCGCCCTGCAGCGCCTGCCAGGCTGCCACCAGCACCGCCGCGCAAGCTTTATCGTCCAAATGGCGCGAGCGTACAAAGCCGTTGGTGCATTCCACGCGTGGGTCAAAAGCCACAAAATCACCAACCTCAATGCCCAAACCGCGCGTTTCTTCGGTGCTGGTGGTGCGCGCATCCAGGCGCACTTCCATGTTCTCGGCATCCCGCTTGGCGTCTTTGACGTCGCTATAGACATGCACGGAGGCGTGGTTGGGCAGCAGGCTTCCGCGCACAGTGCCGCCAGCTTGCGTGAACACCGTGCAGCCTTCGCCTTCTACAGAATTCCAGGCAAACCCGCCGATGGCGGTTAGCGCCAGCCGGCCGTTAGGCTTAATGCTCTTGACCATCGCGCCGAGCGTATCTACATGCGCGGTCAGGGCACGGACTGGGTCGGCTTCCGGTCCAGGCAAGGTGACCAAGAGGGCGCCTTTACGCGTTCGGCGCAAGCTGAGGCTTGGCAAAGCTGCAAGTGCCGCTTGCACGAGAGTAATGGCTTGCTCAGTGTAGCCTGTTGGGCTGGGCGTATTGAGCAAACGCACCAGAAAGTCTTCCAAGAAAGCATAATCAACTTCGGGTAAAGGTGAGTTCATGCCAAAAAGTCCTCTCGCTGTTCAAATTCAGCTAACTTGCGCCGCCACTCTTCGGGCAC
>DICP01000102.1:0-1229 GCA_002417685.1 Candidatus Mesolinea sp. UBA5823 | reverse complement strand
TACCAACGCGCACGGCTTGTCCGTATTGGATAGGGGCAACATAATCGCATTTCACTGAAGCCACCACCATGCCCATGTTTTCCACCGTCTTGCCATCCCAAATGCCACTGGCTTGATAGTAGCCGGTGCGCCCCGTTTCCACATATTCCAGCACGGCAATGTTATTGACATGCCGCTGCGGGTCCAGGTCAGCATAGCGCACACTGATGGGCGCGTAGAAGTTGAATTTCTGGGGGTAGGATGGAGGAATGCTGGTCATTGTGGTTCTCCCATGGGGAAATTATTTAGGGATCATCCCCAGTGTACTGCTCTCTCAAAAGGATACCTAAGGTAAGTATTCCTCAAAAAATTTACGCATCCTAAAAGCAAAATAAATCAAGAGGCCGCCATCAATCAGGGTAAAGATGCCAAGTAAGACCGGGAGCGCTAAAGCTGCTTCAGAGGCGTTGACTAATAACCAAATGCCGATGATGGTGCTCAAAATGCCCAAGACAATCGCACCGACACCGTCACCTTGAACACCGCGCACGATATCTAAGATGCCAATAAGGATACCTTGGATTGCAATGATGATCACTAAGGTTGTGGTGAGTATGAGGGAGCTAAGCATTGGCTGAGCTAAGACTAAGATGCCTGCTACGATACCCAGAATACCACTAAGGAGAGACCAAGGCCGAGGTGCCAGCCCAGAATGGGTAAAAATCCGGATGAGTGAGAAAATACCCACGATCAGCCAGTAAACCCCTAAAAAGACAACAATGACGGCAAGCGTCCCGGCAGGTTGGCTGATGAGTAAAATCCCCAAGATAATGGTGGTAATTCCTTCCAGCAATAACAGCCACCATAAATCTGGGATCCGCCTTCGTGTTTGATCTTCCATTTTTGTCCTCCTGCCTTATAAATTTGTTGATAAACTATTATATCAACTTACTTTTGGCAGAGATATCAAGCCTCTAAAATTCAGCTATGCACCTATGTTTCCCCTAAAACCACTCATCTCCTGAGTGCGTAGCCTGCCCCTGGGGTACCATGCATCAACAGAAGCTAAGCCCAATTTCCCTTGTTAGCCCAAAACATACTCCTATTAAGCTTTAGTAATCTTAAACCGTGCTGGGTCTTAGAGGTTTTTAGCAATCAAGTATTACCCACAGAACGGATGTTTTGAATTTTGATAATTTATATGTTTTGGTTTTTTGCTACCGAAAAGCATTATGTAATTAAAAGAGGGC
>DICP01000124.1:318-8071 GCA_002417685.1 Candidatus Mesolinea sp. UBA5823 | reverse complement strand
TGTAGGGCGTGTTGTGCTTCACTTTCAAAGCAGCCTCATAATCACCGGGTTGGCCTAAACTAGATGGATCCACCGTAATCGTAACATCTACGGTTCCATCCTCAGGCACCGTGCCTGAAACAGGATCTTCCGAGAGCCAGGGCACATCCGCAGAACCGCCAGTCGGAAAAGCTAAGCAGTCCACCTCAGCACCGCCCGGGAAGGCACCAATCAAAGTACTAGCACCAGTGTTAGTATCGATCACGCGCAGTTCACCCGATGTCGTATAGGCTGCCCAGTAAAGCACGCCGGATTCTTCTTCAAAATCCATGCCCTGAGCATAGTTCGGGCTTACCCCTAAGGATCCCACTAAAGTAGCTGCTGCTGTAACAGGATCTACACGGAACAAGCTCGAGGTAAGCAAGTCGACCACGTAAATCATGTCATCGTTCGTGTTATACGCCAGGTCAATGCCGCAGCCAACACCAGAGATTGCCCCGATATTGGTCGTCTCGCCAGAAGGAATGTCAATCGTAACCAGATAGCTCGTTGAGCAGTCACCAGCGATGCCGTACATGGTGCCGTCTGGCGTTCCACTTAGGCCGTTAATTGAGCCGGCAGGGGGAGTGGTCGTGCCAATCTGCGTGTAAGCGCCATTGGCAGTATCTACTGCATAGAGTCCGTTGTTATCGGAGTTGACAACATACATTGTGTCAAAATCTCCGCCAACGAAGTCGCCAGCAAAGAAAGTCATGCCAGAAATCGAACCAACGACTTCCCAAGTGCCTGGAACTGTCGTATCGGGAATGTAAACCAGGTTTTCACCAGGGTAAACATCCATAGCAAAAGCCGGTTCGGCAGTTAGGATGCCGCCCAGGTCGTTCTTTGCAGAACTGGCAGCTGGAACGTTGGCAGCAGCCTGTGGCGCGCGCCCTAATGAAACCTCGCGGTTATCTTCAGGCAGCTCGCCGGTAAAGGCAGAAATACTCAATGGGGAGAAGCCTTCATCTTTTTCAACCAGTTCGAAAGACGCCTCGCTTGTGCCAATGTTGCCAATGGTGAGCGTATCCGTCTCTGGCGCATCTCCCATGTCCATGGTAAATTCGAACTCGGTCGGGGCAAAGGTCAATTCGCCAGTGCCCAGCGCGAAGTCTTGCTGTGTTACAGCATTCTGCCTTACGCTCACCGTTGCCGTTTCATCTGCATACAGATCCTTAGAGGCCGTGAATAACACTTCCTCCGGATCCGTATCAGTCGGCTGGAACAGCCAGTAAATACCGGCATTGTCAGGGTCATCTTCCAGCACAAAGCTCACGGTTGCAGCCGTGTCACTATAAACATCCGCTCCGATGAGAGGTTCGCTGGTCATCTCATCCGTAACATAGCCAGCCACCGCACCGCCGGGAATGACCACACATGGGGCAGCAACAACAAACGGTTCAGCTACCGATACCACGACATCATCAATGTACCAGCCGGGGTAATTAACTGAACCATCCGAGTGGAAGTGGAAGCGGAATTGGAAGTTGCTTACCGCGTAGCTTGGGTCTAATTGCAAGGATTTTGGCGTCCATTCTGTGATATTCCCAAACTTTTGCCAGATGATATCCCAGGTGACCCCGCCATCTTTCGTGGCTTCAACTGAACCCCAATCAAAAGTGTTGCTTTCTGATTGCATCCAGTGATAGAAAGAAATAGTAGGTGCAAGTGTCGGATTTGCGCTCAAATCAATGACAGGTGAGGTTATATAGCTATCCTCATTATTGTTATAGTTGCCAGCCAAGTTTGTTGCCCAAACAACTAGCCCAGAATGAGCAGCACCTGGGCCGCTGGTAGGTTTGCCAACTTCCCAAGAGGGACTTGTCCCACTCACCACAAAGCCGCCATCATTCGATTCAAAGTCTGAAGAGTAGAACACTGTAGGTAATGGCGCTGCAATTTCAACAATCCCCACATCATCAATATACCAACCTGCATATTGGACAGAGCTATCACTCTTAAAGTAGAAACGGAATTGGAAATCGCTGACGTTATAGCTCGGGTCAAGCACAACGGTTTGCTGGTGATATTCTGTATCATGCACGCCGCCTACAGGCCCCCAGACTGTCGTCCAGGTCACACCACCATCTTTGGTGACATCAAAGCGAGCCCAGTCCCAAGAAACACTTTCGATATCCTTCCAATCCCACCATTGAATGACAGGGGTGTTCGTCCCATAACCGCTCAGGTCAATGACGGGTGATAGCATATAACCCAACTCATTGGGGTTATAGTTGCCCGCTGGATTGGTGGCAATGCCTTTAGTGCCGCTGTGCCCTTCCATGGGGCCGCTGGTAAAGTCACCCCAGGCAAAGCTGGTGGTGCCACCGGGCGTAAAACCGCCATCACTCTGTTCAAAGCTCCAAAAGAAATCATAATCAGGTTGGTAGCCAGGCGCAGCACAAACTTCGCCGTCAATCCCCAGCCCAATATCATGGGTCAGGGTTTCGGCGGTCGGTGTAACAGTCTCAACGAGCGGTTCATATCCAGAAACCACCGAAGTAACTTCAAAGGTGTGTTCAGTTTCGGAGACTAGTTCAATTGAATATTCGCCGGTAATCGGATCGCTATAGATCGTCTGGTCAAAGCCTGAGGCGGAAATGTGGATTGAGGCATACAATGGATAGCCATGGAGGCCTAATCCTTCCACACCTGCATCGTAAACAACGCCAGAAACAATCGTTAAAGCAAGGGGCTCAATCGTAAAGTCCACAACGACCGTTCCACCTTCCGCGACCACTACACCGGTTTCAATATCTTCGGTAAAGCCGTATTTGGTAGCAGTGACGGTGTAAGTACCTGCTGGGGCATTGAGAGTATAAATCCCATCTGCTCCGGTCTCGGTATCAATTACTACACCTTCGCCATTGTCTGCAGTAACAGTCGCCCCTTCAATCGGGACGCTGTTAGATTTAACCGAACCAGTAATTGTTCCAGCGGAACAAACCTGCTGCCCAGCAGCTAACACATTCAGGTAACCATATCCATAGGTATAGTTACCCTCGCCGTCCGCAGGCGCACCGCATGTTCCATCTGGGGGTGTATCAGCCGTATCCTGCAACACTTCAAAAGTGGCGTCCATATCGCCGATGAGTTCACTATTGCAAGACCAAAGCAGCGCGACAGCCCCCGCACTGTGAGGGGATGCCATCGATGTGCCACTATAAGTGCAGTCCCAACCGCTGCCAGGTACAGAAGAGCAAATGCTCACACCCGGTGCCGAAATGTTGGGTTTGGTATAGGGATCGTCACCAAAAATGCCTGGACCCCGTGAGGAGAAGCTCGCAATCGTGCGCGAGCTGCTATGCGCCGCGGTACCAAAGCTTTCCTGATAATCACCTGGTGAACCTAACGTGCTGCAACCTGGACCTTCATTACCTGCAGAGAATGCCGGGAAGATGCCAGCTGCGCGCCAAGCTACGACTTTAGCCTGGTACCAGTCATCACCACCGCCGCCGCCCCAGGAGTTATTAACCACATTCGGGCGGTTATCGGGATCGTTGTTGGGTGCAAGGATCCAATCTGCACAAGCATTCAGTGCAGTATCGGAGCAGGTGTTCGATTCGCAGCCCTTGCAGGCAATCCATTGTGCATTGGGGGCCATCCCCACCTGATAGGCCAGGGTTGGGTCATCATCGCCCACCATCGTGCCCATGGTATGGGTGCCGTGCCCAGAGTTATCGCACATCGCACCGCCGCAAATGTTCGAAGGATCATACCAGCAGTTAGGATCTGATGGGTTGGTCCCGCATTTGTAAGCCTGGTCGAGTGCTGGATGATTCCATTGGACGCCTGTATCAATATTGGCGACTACAATGCCGTCCCCCTGCATGCCAAATGTGGACCAGAAATCATCAGCATTGGTATCGGTGATGCCCCAGTCCAGTGATTGAACCGTGAAATTAAATAGATCCTTCGAGAGGCTGGTGATGGGATCGATGTGTGCAGTTCTTGGGTATCGAATGTGTTCCACACTATCCAAAGCTGCAATTTGAGAGAGTACCGACATATCTCCCGCAGTTACCGCAATTTCATTGCCGGCAAAGAAGGATTGATACTTAATTCCTCTTTGATCAAGCAATAAAAGAATTGGTTTCTGCGTGCGATCGGCAACCTCTTTTAAAGTATTGTAAACATACCAGCCACGTTCGCTCCAGTCTTTGATCGCGTAGGCTGCTTTCAAATCCGCATGCTCAGCCATCTCGATCACGAAATCGGAGCTTCCTTTTGTTGAAATTGCGTCGAGAACTTCAGTCTCAACTTTATCCAGGCTCTGCATGGTACTCGCAGAGGTAACATTAGCCTGAGAAGTATTGACTACAACTCCTAAAAGCAAGGCAACCATTAGGAAAAGTGCTAACACTTTGGAAGTTGACTTTTTTTGCATGTCTTTCTCCTTATTTAATTAACGAAAACAAAAAAACGAATGGTACTCTGTGGTACTAAGCGACAACAAGTTGGGAATTTACAGTTATATTTTTACAGTTTTACCTCCTTTCTGAGAGGTATGCACAGGGATCGTTATTAATGTTAGTAGGCAAACACCATTAGAATAGAGAGAAGAGCTTACTAACGAACGATTAGATGCATAACTTTATTTGACAGTCAAAAAATATTCTCTACTTTGGAAAAAATTCTATCACAATCACCAATTCACGCAAGGTAAAATTGTAAAAATCCCACTAAGCAAAAAAACTACTGTGTGCGCATTTCATTACCGGCAGTAAAAAACCACTAACAATAATCAGAGGGTTTAAGTTTTTGCCTTATTGCGTATTTGCTCACTGCCAAACTGTTATAATCTCTATACTATATAGTTCGTTGTAAGCTTATGCCCAAAGGGTATAATGCCCGAAGGGCTGTGAGGTGCTGTGTATAATGCCCAAAAGGTATAATATATACACGCACGAATTTATTTTATTCAACGAAGTTTTGCACTAATTACCGATTGTTGGAGGCACGATGGAAATCTTTTGGTATGGTCACTCTTGTTTTCGCCTCGTGGAGCGGGGAAAGGCTTCGGTTGTCACCGACCCTTTTGACTCTACTATCGCCGGTTACACTCCGCTCAAGCTGAAATCTGAAATTGTCACCGTGAGCTGCGATGACCCTGTTCATAATTATGTTAAAGCCGTCAAAGGTGACCCTTTCCTCATCAATGGCCCTGGTGAGTTTGAGATCGGAGGCGTGTTTATCACCGGAATGCAGACTACCCCACATAAAAAAGATTTTTCAGGCCTACGTAATACCCTTTACCTTATTGAGTTCGGCTCAATCACCGTAGCACATTTAGGTAAGCTCGATCAAGTCCCCAGCCAATCTGATATTGAATCATTAGGAACAGTCAACATCGCTTTAGTTCCGGTAGGGGATGGGAATGGTTTGAACGCCTCTAAGGCTGCGGAGGTCATCAGCATGTTGGAACCCAATATCGTCATCCCAATGCAATACGATACCCCTCAGTCCACTTTAGACCTTGATCCATTAAGTAAGTTCCTCAAAGAAATGGGCATTACCCAGCTCGAAACGATGGAATCTTATAAAGTCACCAACCCTATTGCATTTATAGAAGAAGAGACGCACGTCATTGCGCTTGACCCAAAACTGAGTTGAAGGCTATGAGGGCAAAAGTTATCCTTACGTGGAACATCAAGCCGGGTAAAGAACAGTTTTATTACGGCTTTATGGTGGGGGATTACCTCCCCAAAGTGAATAGTCTCGGGCTCGAGCTGACGGATGCCTGGGTGACCGTCTATGGCGATGAGCCCCAAATCTTAGTCGGCGCAGTGATGCCCAGCGTAGAAACCGCCAAAACGCTCATTTCCTCTCCAGAATGGCAAGCGCTCAATGACCAACTACTCGAGTTGGTCGATCATTACGTCTGTAAAATTGCCCCACAGAAAGGCGCATTTCAATTCTAATGAACGCGCTTGCCGCGGATTTGCTTAGATGGTATGACGCTAACGCCAGGGTGCTGCCCTGGCGTTCTGATCCTTCCCCATACCGCACATGGGTTTCCGAAGTCATGCTGCAGCAAACCCAAGTGGAAACGGTCGTCCCTTATTTCGAGCGCTTCATGCAGCGCTTCCCCACTCTGGAGAGCTTAGCTAAAGCAGAGCAAGCTGAAGTTCTACAGTTATGGGAAGGTTTGGGCTACTACAGCCGCGCGCGCAGTCTGCATAAAGCCGCTCAGTTGGTTTGGCAGCAACATCAAGGGCAGCTACCCCACACTTATGCGGAGCTGCTTCAGCTGCCTGGTGTTGGCGGCTATATCGCCAGCGCCATTGCCTCTATCGCTTTCCAGCAACCCGTTCCAGCTTTAGATGCTAACTGCCGGCGGGTATATATCCGCTTGCTCAATCTGCAGATGCCTCTGGGCACCCCTGCCCTGGAGCATACTCTTTGGGGTTATGCCGAACAGCTGCTGCCCCAAGAGCGCCCGGGGGACTTTAACCAGGCAATGATGGAACTAGGCGAACGTATATGCAAACCTAAAACCCCACTTTGTGAGCAATGCCCGCTGCAAACCACTTGCTTGGCATTTACCCAAGGCACACCAAACAGCTTGCCCAAACGCCAAGCCAAGCCGCCGGTGCCACATTACACCGTCACTGCCGGTGTGATTACACAGGGTCAGTCCGTCTTAATCGCCCAGCGCCCGGCGAACGGCCTGCTCGGCGGGCTGTGGGAGTTCCCGGGCGGTAAATTAGAGCCAGAAGATAGCAGTTTAGAAGATTGCCTGAAAAGGGAAATACGGGAAGAATTGGGTTTAGAAATTGTCGTCGAAAACGATTTTGGTGTTTATCGCCACGCCTATACGCACTTTAGGATTACCCTGCATGCTTTTCTTTGCACACTTCTCCCAGGGCAGAGCACCGATAACCTCTCCCACGTGCGCTGGGTGCTGCCCGCACAGTTAGACGAGTTTGCAATGGGCAAGGTTGACCGCCAGATTGCGCGACGGCTGCAACAATCATCCGTACCAACCCCTTAGACAAGGGGTACTCATCCCGTGCCGAACATCCTATCGCCGGCATCCCCTAAGCCCGGTAAGATATACCCATGCTCATTCAAGCGGTCATCGATATGCGCAATGTGAATGGGCACATCCGGATGTGCCTCATGCAACCTCGTGATGCCCTCCGGCGCAGCAATCAACCCCACAAATTTAATTTTACGCACACCCCAATCTTTGAGGATGTCTACCGTCGCGACCGCTGAACCGCCTGTGGCAAGCATTGGGTCCAGAATCAAGCACTGCGTCACGGTTGGCGCCACAGGCAAGCGGTTGTAATAAGAAACCGGCTTGAGCGTTTTCTCGTCGCGATAAAGGCCAATATGCCACACTTCCGCAGCTGGCATCAGCTCCCAGACGCCTTCCACCATGCCTAAGCCAGCGCGCAATATGGGTATCAATCCGATTTTATCCACCAACGTGACGCCCTGTGTGGTCGCCAGCGGGGTTTGCACCGAAATTGGTTGCACTTTTATATCTAAAGTAGCTTCATAAGCGAGCATAGCCGCTAATTCGCGTACGAGTTCGCGGAATTTCTTAGGTTCAGTATTCACGTCGCGCAGGCGTGCCAGCTTTGCGGCTACGAGTGGGTGTTGAGATGGAAAGACGTTTTTCATTAGGATTCCTCCACAAAGCCAGATTTAGAGCGTCTCAAATTGATGAGGGAAAGGCTCCATAAAAAGACGCACAAGATCAGGAGCAGCCCAAAAACAAGCATAT
>DICP01000124.1:0-253 GCA_002417685.1 Candidatus Mesolinea sp. UBA5823 | reverse complement strand
ACTTCCAACACCCAGCCCAACCCTAAAAACCACAGCGAAAGCTCAAAGCCGAAGTTTATCAGTGCCAAGACAGCCCCAGTCATAAATAGCACATACGCTATCCAATAAAAGAACATGCTCACCTTTAAATTTTGTCCAAATTTGTCTAATTATAATCCTCGCATAGAATCGAACCGCTAACTATGTTTACTTGTAAGAGCAAAGTGATAATGTCCTAAAGTATCAAAATAAAAATGCTTGGATTCAACTCGCA
>DICP01000118.1:22720-28817 GCA_002417685.1 Candidatus Mesolinea sp. UBA5823 | reverse complement strand
CGCGCTGTTGTGGAGGCAGGTAAGCTGCTCGATGTACACCTCCTCGACCACATTATCGTAGGTCAAAGGGATTACACCTCAATTAAGAAGAACCACCCAAGCTTATGGGCTTGATTAAATCTTCTTTTCAACAAATAATAAAAAAAGCCAGTGCGAACAGCGGAGCACTGGCTTTTTTTTCGCTTAGTTAGGTTTTACAAAGCAGCTCGTGGAGATGACACCTGGACCGGCATGCACCACAATGGCTGGTGGGCAGGTCAAGATAGGGATATCTGGAAGGTCTAATTTGTCCTGCAGCTCGGCAGCCAAAAGTTTAGCTTGGGGTTCTGCGCCGCCGTGACTGATAGTTAAATGTGCATCCGGGTTACCTTTACAGATTTCGATAACCATTTCCACAATATTCGCAAGCGCCTGGTGTGCGGTACGCACTTTATCAAAAGGTTCAATTTGGCCATCAACGAAGGTAAGGATTGGCTTGATCTGCAGCATGCTGCCTATCAGGCGTGAAGCCCCACCGATACGACCGCCTTTATATAAGTAATCTAAAGTATCAACCATAAAGTAAACCCGTTCGCGTGCCATCATAGATTCCAAGTTCCGCAGTAAGCTATGGATATCCATGCCCTCATCTGCCCATTGTTTCGCTTGGAGCACCATCGAGCCTAGTCCACCGGCAATACTCTTGGTATCAATAATGTGAATGTCTTCCGAATGAAACTCCTCGGCAGCGACACTGGCACTGCGGAAAGTCCCGCTCAACTTTTGGGAAGGCGCAATCACTAAAGCAATGTCCCCTGCTGAAAGGATGCTTTCGTAAATCGGTGCGTAGAGTGTTGGGGGCGGGGCAGCAGTTTTTGGAAGTTCTTTGGAAGCTAAGAGCTTTTCCATAAAAGTTTGCGTATCGAGCTCGTAGTCATCGTGATAGGTTGTCTCCCCAAAAATAATGATTTGAGGCAGCACATATATTCCTTGGGCTTTCAATTTCTCCACAGGGATTCCGCACGTGGTATCGGCAATAATTTGGATCATTACACTCCTTAGTCAGAATACAACAGCTTGTGTTTGGTATAAAGCGTACAAATAAATTAACACAAGAACTTGAATAATGATATCAGCAAAAATGCAGAATTGTGCAGCACTAAATTAATAAAGATTATTTGAGCGCTTTTCCACAATTCGGACAGGTACTTTCGTGTTTATCTAAAATAAAACCGCAACTTGGGCAAGTTATCGGTTGCGACTCTCCAAGCGGTGCGCCACAAGCCAAGCAGCTTGGCGTCCCTACAGGGTTAGCCGTTAGGCAGTAAGGGCAAACAAGCCTTTGGAGGCGTTCTGATAGCACGTATCCTGTACCGTGTTGACGTGCGTATTCTTCAAGTGCTTGCAAGACGTTTGCTTGCAGCTGCAAGGATTCGAGATCTTGAGCAAGATCATCAATTCGCTCGAGTAAACTCCAAGGGTTTTTGAGCGCGCCTAGGGCTGTAATCCCCATACTGGCAGCAATGCCAATCCAAGCTTGCTTGCTGAGTTGCACGCTCACACCGTCGGATACCTTTTCCATGGTGACGGTCAATGCTGTTGGTCCTCCGGCAAGAATTTTCTCTCGGGTTGCGATTTGTACCGCTAATCGTTTACCATCTCCAATACGCTGAACTTGGTAATTACCCCGATTGAAATGCGCTGTGAGCATATTTGCCAACGCATCGGGTGTCAGATCTCCGTGAAAAATCTTTGTATCCATAGCTGCCTTTGTCTTTAAGCAGTTAGATTATAATCGGGATAATGCTTACAAAGGAAAGATTTTATGAGGTATAGAAAGACTTATTGGTTCATTGGGCTCATTGTGCTGCTTGCCTTTGCAGGGTTTTTAGGTTTAAGCATCTTGCGTGCGCCCCAAAGAATCGTGTATGCACAGTTTCCGACAGTTTCGATCCCAACGGTGACCAGTTCTCCGCGAGGACCTTATATTCGTGTTTTAGTCACCTCAACAGAATACGATCCGATTAATGTGCGTTCGGGGCCCAACTCGACCTATGAGCTGGTAGGAACCCTGCTTCCAGGGCAGGAAGCCCCTGCCTTAGGTTACTATGGCGATTATATTCAAATTGAGTACCCTGGCGGACCGGGCGGGAAAGGCTGGGTGTTTGCTAGCGTTGTCGAGGTTTATGGTGGTCCAATCCCTCTTTTGGAACCACCGCCAACTGAGACGCCGGCTGCAACCAACACTATTGACCCTACCTTAGCCGCGCAGTTTATTATCACGGTACAGCCTACCAGGTTGCCTACTTATACTGAGCCGCCGCCTTTGAACATCCCCACTTTTGAAACTGACTTGGGTACTACTGCACCAGGTGGGCTTCCGGTAGGTTTGGTTATTGTAGTTTTGGCAGGTTTGGGCGTATTTCTCACAATTATTGCCATCTTGCGCCGCGGTTAATTCTTTGAAATCGCTGGAATGCTGCTCAGGTCATAAAAAATGGAATGTAGTTTTCTCCTTCAGCAGTGAATTCCTCTACCGTGCTAAAATAGACGCCTATGGAAGTTAAAACTGTTGCTACCAACCGCAAAGCGCGTTTTGAATATCAGTTGTTGGAAACCTTTGAGGCTGGTTTGGTGCTAAAAGGCACGGAGATTAAATCGGTCCGTAGGGGTCAGATAAGCTTGCAAGAGGCTTATGTGCGTACGGATGGGAAGCAAGCGTGGCTGGTGGGAGCGCACATTGCGCCTTACGAACACGCCAGCGCTTTCCAGCATGACCCTGACCGCGAGAAAAAGCTGCTGCTTAATAAACACGAAATTCGGGAACTCTACGATGCAGTGCGCATCAAGGGCTTGACCATTATTCCCGTGCGCGTTTACCTTAAAGGTGGGCGGGCGAAGGTAGAAATTGCTATCGCTAAGGGGAAGAAGAAATACGACAAACGCGAAGCCATTAAGAAGCGGGATTTCGAACGGGAAGAAAGCCATTTTTAGGCACCAGTAGGGACTTGAAAGCTGCTATAGGCTTACGAGACAATTAACCCAGTACAATGACCGCAATAAAAACACTAAAAAGGTAGAATTTAGGCATGAAATTTAACCAGAAGATTAGTCGGAGGGATTTTCTCAAGCTCAGCGGTGCGATGCTAGGCGGGTTGATGCTTCCGAGATCGAAAGGTGTGCTTTCCAATTTCTTCCCACAAGCGCAGGATCCGCAAGGTACAAACTTAGGCCGTATTTGTGCAGGCGAAGAAGGTGCTTGGTTTCATCTGAAAACTGAACCCAACGTGAATGCACCCGATGGAAAAATTGTCTGGCGGGACGATGTTGTCATCTGGAAGCGGGAAGTGGTTGCTAACCAGCTGGATTACAATATTTATAACCAACGCTGGGTGGAGACTCCAGATGGATATCTCCATGTCTCTATGGTGCAGCCGGTCAAAAACCTGCCTAACCAGCCGCTGACAAGTTTGCCGACTAATCCGGATGGTTCTAAAGGCATGTGGGTGGAGATTACCGTGCCTGTTGTCGATATCAAACCCACGCGATATCCTGCGGTTTCCTATTGGATCCGTGAGGTGAATAAGCCGCGTATCTATTACAGTCAAGTCTTTTGGGCTTATGACGTGCGCCAGGAAAATGGAACCTGGGAATATTTACTCATGGAAAAATGGGGAGCTGAACCGGATTCTTACTGGGTAGATGCTACTGCTTGCCGCCAAATCATGCCGGAAGAAGTCACACCGATTAACCCTGATGTCGGAGATAAACTTATCAAGGTCAATATGACCTATCAGACCCTCTCCGCCTTTGAGGGCAGCAAGGAGGTCTATTTTTGCGAGGTCTCAACTGGCGGTCCTGATGGTACACCTTTGGGTAATTTCCCGATTTGGCGCAAGATGATCTCGACGCACATGAGCGCCGGCGGGATGGTCGCTTATGATACTCCTGGCATTGGCTGGACCACGCTCTTTCATGGCGAGGGCGCTGCGATTCACGCTGCATTCTGGCATAATAATTTTGGCACACCGCTTTCCCATGGCTGTATTAACTGCCGACCGGAAGATGCCAAGTGGATCTGGCGATGGTCTAACCCGCAAGTGGGCTACTTCCCAGGCGAATGGACGTCCACTGATGGCGGGGCAAGCTCAACCCGAGTGGAAGTTTCCTATTGACGAAAAGCTTTGGTAAATTGAAAGTGGAGCCTTCTGGGAGCGCTAAAAGATGATGCAGGTGGTTATTTATACAGCATCTGGCTTACAGGAAGATACCAACCGTATGGAAGCGCTGCTAGCCAGTTTGGCGCAGAAATATCCCCATAAATTGACGATAGTTGATCTTAGTAATAATGCGTTCCTTGCCGAAGCGTTTGCTGGCAAGCTGCCCAACTTAGAGGTTGGGCAGTTCAACTTCAGCTGCCAGGTCCGCCCAGATGCGCTTGAGCAGGCATTAGAACAGACGCAATATTTTCTAGAAACAGAGAAGAACACTAGAATTAAACAACCACTGCGCATAGCAAGCGAGCCAGCGAAGCTCAACGCTTGGAATCGATTTTCGCTCTGGTTTAGCAAGCATTACCTTCAAGTTATTATGGGGTTCTTGATTTTGGTAGTTGGGTTAGCTTTCCTCGCGCCGGTGCTGATGGAATGGGGTTTGCCTGATGCGGCTCAGAGCATATACAATCTTTATCATCCTTTTTGTCATCAATTAGCCTTCCGCTCGCTATTTCTTTTTGGGGAGCAAGCATTTTATTCACGAGAATTAGCCAATATTGAGGGGCTGATGACCTATGGAGAAGTGACCGATTTTTATGAGGAGGATTTTGTTGCGGCTTCAGCTTTCCTAGGCAACCCAGAAATGGGGTATAAAGTGGCGCTCTGCCAGCGAGATATCGCGATTCAATCGTCCCTGTTGATTTTTACGCTGATCTTTGCGCTTGCTCGGCAAAAAATCAAACCTATCCCGATTTTTATTTGGTTTATTTTCGGTCTCTTACCGATTGCGCTAGATGGCGGTACCCAGCTGCTCAGCCAGCTCGGTTTGCAAGGGCTGTCATGGCTGACACCGCGCGAGAGCGCTCCTTGGCAGCGCCTTCTCACTGGTGCGCTATTTGGCTTGTTTTCAGCGTGGTTCATTCTTCCAATTCTACGCGAGAGCATGCTGGAGACTCGCTTCGCACTGGAAAAGAAAGCTGTTCTTGCGCTGCAAAGCAAGACGAACGAAGGGCTTGCATGATTGAGCATAACAATAATGGCTTGCGCTATTACACTTTTGAAAGCTTTCCAGCTCATTATGTTGAGCATGGTCTTTATACCCGCTTAGGTGGTCAGAGCCAAGGACCCTATCAGGCACTGAATCTTGGCGGAACCGTTGGCGATAGACCAGAGGACGTGCTGGCTAATCACCAGCGGCTTTTTGAGAGCTTTGGCCGTCCGTTCGAGAGCCGCTTTGACGTCTGGCAGGTGCATGGAAAAACTATGCTCACTGCCGATCAACCCCGCCCGCAAAACCAAAAGCACCAACCCGCGGACGGCATTTTTACGGATAATCCTGAGGTTACGCTCCTTATGCGTTTTGCCGATTGCGTTCCACTGGTGTATTACGATCCCATAAAGCGTGTTGTCGGGTTGGTACATGCCGGCTGGCAGGGGACGCTCCAGCAGGTTGCTGCCGAAGGGGTGCGCCTGCTGCAGGAAAAATATAATTCAAACCCCAAGGATGTAATTGTCGGGATCGGACCTTCAATTTGCGGGGAGTGCTACCAAGTTCGCGAAGATGTGTATCAACAATTTCTTAGCGCATTTGGGCAAGATGCGGAGGAATTTTTTACCAGGCGTGAGAGTGGTCTTTATTTAGACCTTTGGGCAGCTAATATTTACACGTTGAAACAAGCTGGTGTGCGTCAGATTGAAAACGCTGACTTGTGCACCGCGGAGCATGTCGACGAGTGGTACTCTTATCGTAAGGAGAAAGGAGTCACTGGTCGCTTTGGAGTTGTGATAGCATTAAAAGCATGAAATCTGTTAGCTCTGAGCTTATCTCTGTCATCAGTCAAAGGCTGAACCAAGTCAATGAAGCAATAAATGTTGCTTGCGAGCATGTGAGGCGCAACCCTAAT
>DICP01000118.1:21985-22572 GCA_002417685.1 Candidatus Mesolinea sp. UBA5823 | reverse complement strand
CCAGCCGCGTTGTGAGAGTGCATTCGTTGGAGAGAGGCAAGTTAGCGCACCTTTTGGATCAATTCCGAGACCCGGAACTGCCGCCCCTGCAAGTCCTCATAGAAATTAACATTTCGGGTGAAGCCAGCAAGGAAGGCATACCTGGAGATGACCCTGTACGCTGGAGTGAAATTTTGCCCTTGGTGGATGAGGTGTTGACCNNTGGTACTCTTATCGTAAGGAGAGAGGCGTCACCGGTCGCTTTGGAGTTATGATAGCATTAAAAGCATGAAATCTGTTAGCCCTGAGCTTATCTCTGTCATCAATCAAAGGCTGAACCAAGTCAATGAAGCAATAAATGTTGCTTGCGCGCATGTGAGGCGCAACCCTAATGAAGTGACTTTGGTTACCGTTTCTAAGCGCCAGCCCGTTGAACTCATCCGTGCAGCTTACGCCTGTGGACTGCGCCGCTTTGGCGAGAATTATGCTGAGGAAGCCGTGGCTAAGATGGATGCCTTGGCAGATTTGAAGGACATCCAATGGGAAATGGTCGGGCATATCCAAAGCCGCAAGGCGAAACTTATCGCCAGCCGCGTTGTGAGAGTGCA
>DICP01000118.1:12160-21883 GCA_002417685.1 Candidatus Mesolinea sp. UBA5823 | reverse complement strand
CTTGGTGGATGAGGTGTTGACCTATCCTCGGCTAAAACTTACCGGCTTGATGACGATGCCTCCACTGCAGGTTGAGATGGAAGCTAACCGTGCTTATTTCAGACGCATGAGAGAGCTGCAAAATTATATAAATGCGCAGCGGCCGAACTTAAATCTCCATGAGCTTTCTATGGGGACGTCGACTGATTTTCCAGTTGCGATCGAGGAAGGTGCAACGATCATTCGCTTAGGCGAAGCCATTCTAGGCCCTAGACCTACAATAGAGGAACAATAATCCGTGAGAATCGCATTAATAATTATTCAAACACTAGCACAGGTGTTGAGTGTGCTGGTAATTATTCACAGCTTGCTAAGTTTTATTTTGCCCTTCGATCATCCTGTCCGGCTGGCGATTGGTAAGATCATTGATCCGATGCTTCAGCCAATTAGGCGGATGGTACGGCCAGTAGGCGGCTTGGATTTTTCCCCAATGGTTTTGTTATTGTTAATTTACGTGGCGGAGATTCTGCTTCAACAATTGATTGTGGCGATTTTTTAGGCAGACTTCCTTAGGCTTTGTAGAGAATGCGCCCGCAAGTTTTACAGTGCGCAAGGATATTTGGCGAGCGGGCGGCTTGCATATCCGCTGGGGAGATGGTCATCCCGCAAGACTCACAACTTTCCTCAATAATTGCTGCCACTGCTTTGCCGGCTTTCGTTTTGAGCAAAGATTCGTAGTGGGCTAATACATCCGAAGGCAGCGTTTGGATCAACGCTTCGCGTTGTGCATTCAAGCCTGCAAGATCGTTTTCAAGTTGATGTTTTTCCCCTAAGAGCAGAGATCCTTGTGTGGCTTTATTGCTCAGGCATTGTTGATAAGCTTGTTCAGCTTCCTCCAAGGTTCGTTGCGCGATTTCAAGCGCGAGCATCACCTCTAATTGCAGGTCTTCTAGCTCTTGGATTGACTTACGCAGAAAATCGGCTTCAGTTTGCAAATCCTGGAGGTCCTTAGGGTTGCGGATTTTACCGCCAAAGAGTTGATTTTGGTTTAGCTCTAACTTCATCCGTTTTGCGGCAACTTGCTGAGCTACATCACGTAACTTGCTCTGAGCTTGCTTTAGCTCCTGTTCAGCCTGCTCTTTAGCTTTTAGGCAAGCTTGGATCGCTTCATCGGAAGCTAAGTCAGCTTCGATTTGAGCGATACGCTGGGTAATCTTTTGCCGCTGAGTATCTATTGTTTGCAGACGGTATAGGCTAAAAGAAAGGTTCATCTCTCCCTCCATGGAGGTACTCTTACTAATAAGGACATTTTATCATCTCAATTAGGTGATTTGTTTTTCAGTTTGCATAAAAGAACTAAGCTAAAGAATCAGAATGATATGATAGAGGGTAGAAAAGAGCGATAATTATGCTGGTTTTATATCTTCATGGAGGTGGAAAATGACCATAAAGCGCTTAGGTTACATCGGTTTGGGCAGGATGGGCAAGCCTATGGCAATTAATCTGCTGAAGGCAGGCTACCCGCTGATCGTTCACAACCGCTCGCAGGGAAAAGTGCAGGAATTAGTTAGTTTAGGGGCACAGGCAGCAACGTCCCCAAGGGAGGTGGCTGCAGAATCCGACGTTGTTTTTACTAACTTGCCGGATACGCCTGATGTGCTTGAGGTGGTTTTGGAAAAAGACGGCATTATTGATGGCGCACACGAAGGATTAATATATATCGACAATTCCACCATCAAGCCTTCTGCCAGCCGCGAGATATATGCCACGCTTAAGCCGTTGGGTGTGAGCTGCTTAGATGCTCCCGTAAGCGGCGGGGATATTGGCGCGCAGCAAGGAACGCTGGCGATTATGGTAGGTGGGGATGCCGAAACATTGGAAGAAGTTATGTCTATCTTGCAAGTGCTCGGCAAAACCATTACTCATGTAGGAGGACCTGGCAGCGGGCAAGTGGCAAAAGCACCCAACCAGATTATGGTGGCGGCACAAATGGTAGCCATGAGTGAGCTATTGATTTTTGCCCAAAAAGCTGGCGCCGATCCGCGTAAGGTGGTGGAAGCAATCAAGGGCGGGGCAGCACAGTGCTGGACGCTGGATGTTAAACCTCAAAGGCTCTTTGCTGGCAATCGCGAGCCAGGCTTCCGTTCGGCTTTGCAGGCGAAGGACCTCAACATCATAATGGAAACGGCGCTGGAATATGGCTTATCACTCCCCAGCGCTGCACTCGATGCTCAACTTTATGCTGCTCTATGTGCGATGGACTTAGGTGAGCTGGATAATTCGGGTGTCATCAGCGTTATAGAAACCTTAAATAATGAAGATTTGCGCATAGATAAATAATAATTTGACAATAAATACATGAAAATTTGGGCATCAAGAGTATAATAGGTCAAAATTGGTGTTAAGAATCATAAAGGAGAAATTATGGACTTTGAAACGATTAAGCCCCTTCTGCGAGAAGGTCAAAAATCAAAGATTGTTTTACTGGTCATGGACGGCTTAGGTGGCTTGCCCATGGAAGAAGGCGGGAAGACCGAACTTGAAACTGCGCGCACCCCGAATATGGATGCATTGGCTGCCAAATCCATTTTGGGCTTGCATCACCCCTTACCGCTCGGAATGACCCCAGGCAGCGGCGCAGCCCATTTGGGTTTATTTGGCTATGACCCGATCAAATTTGAAATTGGCCGCGGCGTACTCTCTGCCTTAGGTGTGGATTTCGACTTGCAAAAAGGTGATGTGGCTGCCCGCGGTAATTTCTGCACGGTCGATGAAAATAGCGTGATTACTGACCGGCGTGCTGGGCGTATCCCCACTGAAATTGGTGAGCGCTTATGTAATTTGCTGATGGAAAAAGTGCACATCCCGGGTGTGCAGGTAATTTTACAAGCGGAGAAAGAATACCGCTTTGTGTTGGTATTGCGTGGTGAAGGCTTGAGTGGCGAGGTGAGTGATACCGATCCTCAGATGGTAGGGAAAAAACCGTATGTTGCCCAAGCAGTGGCTCCTGAAGCTGAAAAGACAGCTGAATTTGTGCGCGAATTTGTGCGTCAGGGGACTGAAATTTTGGCTCACGAACACCCAGCCAATTGTTTCGTCTTGCGTGGCTTTGCTCAGCTGCCCAACTGGCCTACCTTTAATGAGGTTTGGGGTGTCAATGCTGTGGCAATTGCGCAATACCCCATGTACCGCGGCGTAGCGAAAGTGGTGGGCATGACCGTGTTGCAAGCAGCCTCTTCTATGGAAGAAGAAATCAGCATGCTCGAGCAAAACTGGGATAAGTTCGACTTTTTCTTCGTGCACATGAAAAAGACCGATAGCTATGGTGAAGATGGCAACTTTGATGCTAAAGTCGATATTATCGAGCAGGTTGATGCCCTAGTGCCGCGTATTTTAGCGCTCAACCCAGATGTGCTCATTATCACAGGGGATCACTCCACACCTGCTAAGCTGCGTTCCCATTCTTGGCACCCAGTACCAGTGCTGCTCTACTCTCCGGATTGCCTGCCGGATGGCATCACCAGCTTTGGTGAACGGGCTTGCGCACATGGGAGTTTGGGCTCACGTTTTGAAGCGACCGACCTGATGCTTTATGCGATTGCACACGCCCAACGCTTAGATAAATTTGGCGCATAAGCGCATAGATTAATTCTAAAGAGGCTGGCACAAAAGTCAGCCTCTTTTATTATTTATTTTGTCCGAATCTAAAGCGAATAAGTATCTGGGCGGCGATCCCTGAAAAGGTTGTTCCGTGGAGTGAAGAACTTATCGCTTGCTTGCTCCGGGTTGATCTCAACGATCTTCAAGTTTGTGCCTTCTTCGGGGGCTGAAGCTAATTTTTGCCCTTTAGGACCAATAATCTGGGAAGAACCTGTGAAATGGAGGGATTGCCGCGCGGTTGTCTCGCTGCCTGTGCGGTTAGCAGTGATGCTGAACACGGCATTCTCCAAGCTGCGCGTGACCATGGCTGCCTGGCAATAAGGCAAGACTAAGTTGGCAGGGTGGCAGATGACCTGGGCACCTTGCAGAGCTAAGGTGCGTGCAGCTTCTGGGAAAATCCAATCGAAGCAGATCATCATTCCAATGCATGTTGACTGGAATTCAAAAACCGGGAATCCAAGGTTCCCTGGAAGGAAAAAATCCTTTTCGGTGTAGAAGAGATGCACTTTACGGTAGAGCGCTAAGACGCCATTTTCCGTAACTGCCGCAGCTGAGTTAAAGAGGCCTTCTGGCGCCCTTTCGGCAAAGCCGCAGACAATACAGGCATGCTGCTCAGCAGCTAAGCTAATCAAGCCGGAAAGAAAAATACCTTTTCCATCAGCGGGCTCGCTCACCATTTCCAGTTCTGCGCGGTCCTCGAATAGATAACCGGAGTTTGCCAGCTCTGGTAAGACAAGCAAGTCGAAGGTACTCCCAGCTATGGCTGATTGGATCAATGAGAGGTTGCGAATGGAATCTAAACGAGTTGGAGCAAATTGTAAAAAGCCAATCTTCATGTCACTCCAGTGCTACAATAAATATAATTAATCTTAGTGTATTGCAAGGAAGATAAGATGTCAAAACTTCATGAAGCGCTGTTATATGAACAATTGCCAGAAAATAAGGTGCGTTGTCATTTGTGTGCGCACAAATGCCTCATTACCGAAGGCCGCAGAGGGATCTGCCAGGTGAGAGGCAATCACGGCGGCAAGTTATTCAGCTTGACCTATGGAAAGTTGATTGCAGCGCATGTTGATCCAATTGAGAAAAAGCCGCTGTTTCATTTTTACCCTAGCAGCAGTTCGTTTTCGATTGCCAGTGCGGGTTGCAACTTCCGCTGTGAGTGGTGCCAAAATTGGGAGATTTCTCAAGAATATGGCGAGGAATCCATCGATGGGACAGCAGAAACCCCGCCTGAAGCGGTGATTGCTTCCGCCAAACGCTCGCACTGCCAAAGTATCTCCTATACTTATACGGAGCCGACGGTTTTTTTCGAATATTCCTATGACGTTTCCAAATTAGCCCATGCTGCTGGGCTGAAAAATGTGTATGTTACTAACGGCTACATGAGCCGGGAAATGATTGACTTATATAGCCCGCTGCTCGACGCTGCGAATGTGGATATTAAAGCCTTCACCGATGAAGCCTATCGCAAGTATATCGGGGCACATTTGCAGCCAGTTCTGGATGCCTGCATTGCGCTCAAGCAAGCCGGCGTGTGGCTGGAAATTACCACCCTGCTTATTCCAGGCGTCAATGATGATGAATTGCAATTGAAGAACCTTGTGCAGTTTATTGTCGAGAATCTTGGTGCGGAGACGCCTTGGCACGTCAGCCGTTATTTTCCTCATTACAAATTCAACGCGCCAACCACACCGTTAGCGAGCATCGAGAAAGCGATTGAAATTGGGCAAGCGGTTGGGCTAAAGTATATCTATGGCGGTAACTTTCAGGGCGCAGCTGATACGATTTGCCCGCAGTGCCAAACTGTGTTGATTGAGCGCTACGGGATGAGCGTCTTACGCAATCGAATCAAAGAAGATAATACTTGCCCGGTTTGCGGTTACAAACTCGCTGGTGTAGGGATGAGCGGGAAATAAGCCTTCAGTTTGGGTGTTGGAGCGGCGGGACAAGCGCCGCAAACTCACCAGCCCTAACCATTGCAATTAGGCGGTTAAGGTAAGGGTAAAGCAGAGCATCTTCAGGGAGGAAGGGAACCTGCTGACGCACCAACTGATAAGCCTGAGCGCTGATCTCACCGAGTTGCAGCCCCGGCTGTTTCTTAAGCCGGAAATCCACAGCCTGGGCAGCGCTCATCAGCTCAATAGCCAGGATCACAGAGAGATTTTCGAGGATATCGCGTACATGTCGGGCGGCATTAGGTCCCATGCTAACATGGTCTTCCACATTGCCTGAGGAAGGGATATTATCTGTGCTGGCGGGGTGAGAGTAAGTTTTGTTCTCTGAGGTGAGGGCTGCAGCAGTGTATTGCAGCAGCATAAAGCCCGAGTTGAGCCCACCGTGCTCCGTTAGGAATGGGGGGTAAGGCAATTCTGCTTCGGATCTATCGACTAATTTGGCAATGCGCCGCTCGGACATGTTGCCGAGATCGGTGAGGGCGATGCCCAAGAAATCCAGAGCCAGGGCTAAAGGCTCGCCATGGAAATTGCCTCCAGAAATCACCATCGGTTCGCCGGATTCATCTTCGAAAATGAGCGGATTATCTGTAACTGAATTTAGCTCAGAGCTCATTACTGACTTGGCATAGTCAATGGCATGCTGGACAGCGCCATGCACCTGCGGGATGCAGCGTAGGGTATAAGCATCCTGGATATTTTTGGAGTCGTCCGGGCGGATGAGCTGGCTGCCAGCTAAGATGGTGCGTAATTGGGCAGCGGTTTCGGCTTGACCTGGTTGCGGGCGCAAATTGTGGATAGCAGTATCAAAAGCGCGCAAAGTGCCATTTTGGGCTTCAAGTGTCAGTGCTGCCGCCAAGTTAGCTGTTGTCATCAGCACCTGCGCCTGAGCCCAAGCTTCCACACCCATAGCGGTCATCAGCGTGGTGCCATTGGTGAGGGCTAAACCCTCTTTGGCGGAGAGTTTGATAGGAGTCAATCCCGATTGTTGCAGTACTTCTGCTGCGGGAATGCACTTGCCCTGATAAAGCACTTCTCCCTGACCGATGAGCGGCAATGCCATGTGAGCTAAAGGTGCTAAGTCGCCACTAGCGCCCAAGGAGCCTTTCTCAGGAATGAGCGGCAAGATATTGCGATTAAGCAGCGCTAAGAGCAACTGTAGAGTCTCCAGGCGGACGCCGGAATACCCGCGGGCTAAGGTATTAGCACGGATGAGCATCATCGCTCGGACGGTCGAAGCAGGTAGTGGTTCGCCCACACCAACCGCATGGCTAAGCAGGATATTTTCCTGCAGCTTTTCAACCTCATTTAAAGGAATCAAGCGGTCTTTAAAGGCGCCAAAACCGGTGTTGATGCCGTAAGCTACCTCGCCCTTTGCCAGCAAGCGGTCAACTGCCTGGGCAGAAGCTTGGATAGCTGGGATGGCATTCGCAGCCAAGCGCACAGTGATTTCTGGGTGATGGGCAACTGTAATGACCTGATCAAGCGTAAGGGTGGTTCCATCGATGGTGAGTTCGTGGATCAAGGGGTTCTCTCCTTTGCTTGAAGCCTTCTTAGGCTTCCGAAATAATCACGGTGAGGAGTTTGACGGCTGGGGCATTCAGCTGGCTTGGATCGCGAGGGGGGATCGAAAGTAGCACGTCCATCCCAGAAGTAACCTGACCAAAAATCGTATGNNGTGTTAGGTCCGGCGTTTGCCATCGAGAGAATGCCAGGTTTATTGTGCTTGAGCGAAGGGACGAATTCGTCCTTGAAATGATAGCCTGGCCCACCTCGGCCGGTGCCGGTTGGGTCGCCGCCTTGCGCCATAAAATCTTTGATCACGCGGTGAAATATGGTGTTATCGTAGAAGCCTTGGCGGGCAAGGAAAATGAAATTATTAACGGTATGTGGGGTTTTATCCGCAAAAAGTTCAGCAACAATGTCGCCTTTTTCGGTGTGAAAGGTTGCTGTGTACTTTTTGGTTGGGTCTAGCTGCATTGCAGGTTCAGATTTCCATTGGAGCATAAGGTATCGCCTCTTTTTAGGCAATTGTAGCATCATAGAGGATTTAATTCAGCATCAATATGTGTTGAAGGGATGATTAATAAGCGGAAATAGCGGTGACTTAGTTGCTATCCTTTTACTGAACCCCCCAACATTCCCTGGATGAAAGAACGTTGGAAGAAAATATAGATCAGCACTGTAGGAAGGGCGACAATGAGCGCACCCGCCGCAAGCAAGGGAATATTGGCGCTGTATTTGCCTTGGAAAAATGCCAATCCCACAGGCAGAGTGCGCAAGGCTTCATCTTGGACCAACACTAAAGCGAGTAGAAATTCATTCCAGGTCCACATGAAGATGAGCACGATGAGCGTGGTGACCGGTGGACCCGAGAGTGGCCAAAGCACTAACCAAAGAGTTTGCCAGCGGTTGCAGCCATCAATTGTGGATGCATCGATTAACTCCTGCGGAGCGTTTTCGAAAAAGGAAGTCATCCAGAGGGTGCCAAACGAAACGCTCAACCCAATCTGGGGTAAGATCAAAGCCCAAATCGTATCGCGCAGGTGTAAGGCGTCCATAAACTGATAGAGAGGGATGATCACCGCTTCTAGAGGAACCATATAACCAATTAAGATTAGTGGGAAAAGCCACTTTCTCCCTGGAAGCGGCAGTACGCCAAAGGCATAACCGTTGAGTATAGATAAAAATACACTCATGATGACCACCGTGACTGCCACGATGACGCTATTCTTGAAGAAAATGTTAAAACGACCGACTTGCCAAGCATGGATGAAGTTATCGAGCCGCCAAGTTTCTGGCAGGCTGAAGGGTCCTTGAATCACTTCGATATCGGTTTTAAAGGCGCTGAGGACCACACCGGAAAACGGAATAAGCACTGTCAGCATAAAGAGCGTCAGCAGCAAATAGCGCGGAAGGAGGTTTTTCCAGTGAAGGCTCATTCCAGCTCCTCATTACGAGATTGAAAGTGACCGATGATTAACGAAATTGCTAAGATGATCAACATCAAAACGGTAGCCATAGCGGCTGCATAACCAGTTTGATTCTGTAGGAAAGCAGCCCGGTAGATCACAATGCCAGCTACGAGGGTGGAATTTCCGGGACCTCCGCGGGTAGTGACGTATACGAGATCAAAAACACGCAAGGCTGCAACAATTGTCGTGATCATTGCTACGCCAATTTCAGAGCGCAAACTGGGGATAGTGATGTGAATCAATTGTTGGAAGCTGCTCGCGCCATCTAAGCTAGAGGCTTCGTAGTATTCTTCGGGGATGCGCTGTATGCCGGCTAAAAAGAGGATCATGCAGAAGCCATATTCCACCCATTTGGCAATCGAACCCACGGCAGGGAGCGCTAAAGTGAAATCGCCTAACCACGCACGCGTTAGGTGTTGTAAACCAAGAGCATTAAGCGCCAAGTTTAATGGGCCAAAGGTAGGGTTGAAAATCCAACGCCAAATCACCCCTACGACTACCATGCTGATTACCTGAGGTAGAAAAAGGATCGTGCGAAAGAAGTTCATCCCTGGCAGCTTGCCGCGCCCGAGCAGTGAAGCGAGGGTTAAACCGATAAGTATGGGAATTATGCAATAGAAAATAATGAAAACCAAGTTATGGAAGAACGCGCTGAGGAAAACGTTATCGGTGATTAAACGCGCATAATTCCCTAATCCGATGAAGAATTTTTGGCTGCTAAATCCATCCCAGCGATAGAAACTCGTGCGCACGGTCTCCAGAATGGGGATAAAGGTGAAGACGAAGTAGACCAGCAATCCAGGAAGCACATAAAGCCATCCCTTCCACTTCTTTTCTCCTGGGTAGGCTCGGTTGGATCGCATGGTCAAAAGAAAAGCTGGCGCTTTAAAGTGCGCCAGCTGTGGTTTTCGCTATTTTATTGAATCCAGATAAGCGGCGTAATCCTTTTGGACAGCGGCGGTAAATTCTGCTGGGGTGCTCATCCCACCGAGCAGTTTTTGAAGCTCTGCCACCAACGTGTCGTAGAAGGTCGGTGTAGCCCAATCTATATAGTGTCCGACTGCGTTATTTTTGTTGATCGTCTCCCATGCTTTGAGTGTATCGCCAAACAGATTATCGGTTTCAATGCCGGCGCTCTGGGGCAGTGACATAGC
>DICP01000118.1:0-12091 GCA_002417685.1 Candidatus Mesolinea sp. UBA5823 | reverse complement strand
AGCAGAAAGAAACCAAACTGCTGGTCGGTATCGGTCACTAACTCACCCGCCAACCAAGAGCCAGTGATGGTCATGGCGCCGTTGCCCGCTTTAAAGAGCAAGTTGCTATCGTCATAACCGATGCCAGCATAACCTTCGGTGAAATAACCGGAATTCGCCCAATTGAGCAGGATTTCAGCTGCTTTTTGGTTTTCGGGAATATCGAATGAAACGTCGTTTACCCCGTACACTAAGTTGTTGATGTACTCGGGGGTGACGAGCAAATGCTGAATGGCACTGAATTCATGAATGGCATTCCAGCCATCTAAGCTGCCAAAGGCGATAGGCGTGATGCCAGCGGCTTTAATTTCTGCTAAAAGCGTCTCAAACTCTTCAAAGGTTTGTGGGATTTGCCAACCATGCTCGGCAAAGATGCCTTTGTTGTAGTACACACCCACGACCTCGGCGGTTGGGCTGACGCCATAGAGATTGCCTTGACCAAAGGTTTTACCATCGGGCGTGAAGCTGTTCCTGCTGGTGACTGAAGTCGAAAAAATATTAGCCCAACCATATTGCGCGCTATAGTCGTTGAGGGGTAAGAGTAAATCGGTTTGAACCATGGCACCCATATCGCTGCGGCCTTGATTAACCTGGGCGACATCAGGTCCATTGGGTTCGCTGAGGGCTAACTTGAGAGTCACTTTGAGATCATCCAGAGTTTTAACCACGCGCTCAATTTTGACGCCGGGATGAGTTTGTTCAAACTCGGCGTTGAGTGTTTCCATCACGTTGCTTTCCACATCTCGGTAGAACTGATCCCAGACAACGAGCGTGGTCACCGTGGATGAAGATCCATCCGTTGGTTCTGGACTCACTGGAACTGCGCTGCCGTTGCATGCAACCAACAATAATGCCGTAATGATCACAATGAGGGTAAGAAAATGAAATCTTCTCATTTTTCTCCTTAATGTTAAGATTGAATGCACATAATCTTACCAGAATGACCATTTTTAGATGTGAAAGTGTATAATACTAATTATTAACAAGATGAGGAGTGTTCCATTGCGGCGATACGTCGTAAAACTAGAGCCTCAACACATGCAGAATATTATTCTGCTTCGTTTTCCCAATAAATTGCGAAGTATAGTTTTTTGGTTCGGCTCGGCTTGAGTTTAGCCGTGGCTATTAGCAATTAATCCTACTCACCAAAAAAGGAGAAAAATGGAACAGGAACAAGGTAGAAATAGCCTTCAGGATGCGTTTATGCACCTCTCGTGGCAACTTCTGGAAGTCACCCAGAACGCTGCCATAGCTGCAGCCCGAAAAGCGGGGAAGGGGGATAAAAACTTAGCCGATCAAGCAGCTGTGGATGCAATGCGCAGTACGCTTGATCATATGACGGGTTTCCAAAGTAATATCAAGATTGGTGAAGGGGAGCGTGATGATGCGCCGATGCTCTTTATCGGGGAGCGATTAGGTAGAGGACATATTAGTATTGATATTGCGGTGGATCCGCTCGAAAACACGAATGCGACCGCTGACCTGAAGCCTGGCGCGGTGTGCGTGCTGGCAGCTTCGCCACAAGGCGGGCTGATCGAAGCCTCGGATACTTATATGGACAAGCTCTGCGTGGGGAAGGAAGCTGCGCCCTATATCGATATTTTGCAGCCACCTGAAGAAAATATTTACCGCATCGCCAAAGCCTTAGGTCGCGAAGATCTCTCACAGCTCACAGTGACCATCCTTGATCGACCGCGGCATGAAGAGCTGATCCGCAGGGTGCGGGCGACGGGTGCACGGGTCAATCTGATTGCTGACGGTGATTTGATGCCCTGTATATTTACTTGTTTTAAAGGTGCGGGGGTGCATGCGGTGATGGGAATCGGCGCGGCGCCCGAAGGCGTTATCTCGGCAACTGCCATCAAGCTGCTGGGCGGTGGGATGCAAGCGGTCTTCAAGCCTAAAAATGACGCTGATCGGGAGCGTTTACTGCGCATGGGCATCAAGTTGGATCAAGTTTACACACCGGAAACGCTCGCCCCCGGTAAAAACCTGATTTTTTGCGCCACTGCGGTGACACCGATTTTGACCACAACCAAAGCAGTGCTGGAAGGGGTTAGCTTTTTCCCTGGAGGGGCTAAAACCAATAGTTTAGTTATATCCAATGGCTTCATGAATTTCGTACCAACCACTCACGTGCTGGATGGGGATACTTTTGTGCGCCAAGGGAGTGAATTTCGTTTGTGGTGATCAACGCAATCGGTCTATGCCTGTTTTGACAGCTTTGAGCGGGATGGTATACTTGCGCTGAAAATTTTAATGAGGTTTATGATGAAAACAGCTTTAATTACGGGTATTACTGGCCAAGATGGCTCATACTTAGCCGAGCTATTGCTCAGTCAAGGATATGAGGTGCATGGCCTTATCCGGCGTGCCAGCACTTTCAATACCCGGCGCATCGACCACCTTTATCACGACCCACATGGCAATGGGGACCTTCCTAAGTTATTCCTCCACTATGGTGATATGGGTGCTACGGACACCTTATTGGATGTGATTTACACGACCAAGCCCGATGAGATCTACCATCTCGCAGCGCAGAGCCATGTGCGCGTCAGCTTTGATATGCCCGAATATACCGGCAATATTACCGGCATCGGCACTACGCGTATTTTGGAAGCTATTCGTAAAAGCGGCTTGAAAACGCGCTTTTATCAGGCTTCTTCCAGTGAGCTTTTTGGGGATGCCAAACCACCGCAAAATGAGGAAACGCCTTTCCACCCGCGCAGCCCGTATGCTGCAGCCAAGTTGTACGCCTATTGGATGGCAAACAACTATCGTGAAGCTTATGGCATGTATACCGTTAATGGTATTCTTTTCAACCATGAGTCACCGCGCCGGGGGGAGACCTTTGTGACGCGTAAAATTACGCGGGCTGTGGCTGCAATCCGAGCTGGCAAGCAAAGCAAACTTTTCTTGGGTAATTTAGATGCCAAACGGGATTGGGGTTATGCCCCAGAATATTTAGAGATGATGCACTTGCTACTGCAACAGGATGAACCCGATGATTTTGTGATTGGCACGGGTGAAGCGCACTCCGTCCGCGATTTTCTGGATGAAGCTTTTGGTTATGTAGACATGGATTGGCATAAGTATGTGGAAATTGACCCGCGATATTTCCGACCCACTGAAGTGGACTATTTACTCTGCGACCCGACCAAAGCACGCACAAAACTAGGCTGGGAGCCAAAAGTGAAATTCCACGAGTTGGTGCGCATCATGGTTGATGCCGACCTTGAGCTGGCTGGTCTGAGCATCCCTGGGGAGGGCAAACGAATCGTGGATGAAAAGTTTGGAAACTGGCACCGCTGGGAAGACCAAGTGATTAGTATGGATCAATTAACCACTGGATAATGAATATGATATAATAATGCACACGGAGGAGTAATCCGGGCTGGCCCACAGAGATGGATGGGAAAGGCTGAGACTATCCAGAGCACAAGGACCGAGATGAAGTCGCCGTGAGAGCAGCTGAAGAAATCCTGAGAGGAGAGTAGAACAGCTCGGGAGCGCCCGTTAACGCGCAACCCAAGTGCACTGGTATAGGCCAGTGAATTGAGGTGGTACCACGGAAGCAAACTTTCGCCCTCAACGTGCGAAAGTTTTTTATTTAAATTTATGAAGGAGGCATCATGACAGAACTGCCAAAAGCTTATGATTTTCATGATTACGAGGAGAAGATCTATCGGGATTGGGAGAGCAAAGGCTACTTCAAGCCTTGGAACGACCCGAATAAACTTGGGTTCAACCCAACGATCCAGCCGTTTGTGATTGTAATGCCACCGCCTAATATTACTGGCGCGCTGCACTTAGGGCATGCTCTTTTCGTCGCCATGGAAGACCTGATGATCCGTTACCACCGCATGAAGGGTGAGCCGACGCTTTGGGTGCCAGGCACCGATCATGCGGGAATTGCTACACAATTGCAAGTTGAAAAGCAATTGGCGAAGGAAGGCTTGACCAAGGCAGATTTAGGGCGGGAAGCTTTTGAACAACGTGTTTGGCAATGGAAAGAGCAATATGGCAGCCAAATTACCCAGCAGATCCGGCAATTAGGCGCCAGTTGTGATTGGGAGCGTGAGCGCTTTACCCTCGACCCAGGGCTTTCGCGCGCCGTGCGTGAGGCTTTTGTGCGCCTTTATGAAAAAGGATTGATCTACCGCGGTCCACGCATGATTAATTGGTCGCCTGGGTTGATGACTGCTGTATCTGATTTGGAAGTTGAATATTCTGAGGAACCAGGTACCCTGTATTACTTCAAGTACATGTTAGCCGATGACTCGGGGGAGTACATTCCCGTCGCAACCACTCGGCCAGAAACCATCTTAGGCGATACTGCTGTGGCAGTTCATCCCGATGATCCTCGCTATCAAAAACTTGTAGGCAAGCAGGTAGTTGTGCCCATTATTGGCAGAGCAATTCCGGTGATCGCAGATGACTACGTGGAGCGTGAATTTGGTACGGGTGCGCTGAAAATCACACCTGGGCACGACCCACATGACTACGAGATTGGTCAGCGTCATAATTTAGCGTTAATCAACATCTTAAATAAAGATGCAACCCTCAATGAAAATGCAGGACCCTACACTGGCTTAGACCGTTTTGAAGCTCGCAAGAAGCTCTGGGAAGACATGCGGGATCAAGGCTTGGTGATCAAAGAAGAACCCTACATGCTAAATGTGCCACGATCGATGCGCGGAGGTGAGATTATCGAGCCGTTGGTTTCGACCCAATGGTTCGTTAAGATGGATTCCCTCGCGCAAAAAGCTAAAGCGGCTGTGGAAGGAGGTGAGATCATTTTTGTCCCGGAGCGTTTTACCAAGATTTTTTACAATTGGATGGATAACATTCAGGATTGGTGCATCAGCCGGCAGCTGTGGTGGGGGCATCGCATTCCAGTCTGGTATTGCCAGGATTGCGGAGAAACGATTGTGGCGCGCGAGACGCCAACGCAATGCCCCAAGTGTGGCAGTACTAAATTGGAACAGGATCCGGATGTATTGGATACTTGGTTCTCCTCGGGGCTGTGGCCTTTCTCGGTGTTTGGCTGGCCAGATGAAACCTCTGATTATAAGTACTTTTATCCCACCTCGGTCATGGAGACAGGGTATGACATCATCTTCTTCTGGGTGGCTCGTATGATTATGGATGCACTGGAATTCACGGGAAAAGCGCCTTTCCATACCGTCTATTTACATGGCATCATTCGTGATGAAAATGGCGAGAAGATGAGCAAGACCAAAGGTAACGTCATCGACCCACTAGAGCTTATGGACGCAATGGGCACGGATGCATTACGCTTTACATTGCTGGTCGGTTCCACACCGGGCAATGATATGAATGTCTCGGCTAAAAAAGTGGAAGCCAACCGCAACTTTACCAATAAAGTCTGGAATATTGGGCGCTTCGTGATCAGTGCCATCGATAGAGCTGGCGAGAAACCAACTGAAGAGCCAATCTCAACCTTGCCGGATTCCTGGATTTGGGCACGCATGAAGCAAGTGGTCAATAACGTTAATGATTTATTCGAAAATTATCAGTTCGGGGAAGCCGGCAGGCAAATTTATGAATTCCTTTGGAATGATTTCGCCGATTGGTACATTGAGATCTCAAAACGGCAGTTAGCGCAGGACGGCTCACGGGCATACTTTACCGCTTTTGGATTGGCGCGGGTACTGGATAATATGTTGCGCTTGCTCCACCCCTACACTCCATTCGTTACCGAGGCGCTGTGGAGTTATCTGAAAGAAGCCTGTATGAATGCAGGTTTACCGGCTATTTCGCCCTCTGGCTGGGAAGAAGCATTGATTGTTGCAAAATGGCCTGAACGCCACGTTTTGGATGGTTGGGATGAAGAATTCATCAAGGATTTCAGCTTGATACAAGAGATTGTCCGCGGTATCCGCAATATTCGATCAGAGTATAAGATCGCGCCGGCACGCAAGCTGGAAGCTGTTTTAGTCTCGGAGAATTTACAGATATTGCTAGAGTCCCAAAAGCTGGTCCTTTGCGACTTAGCTGGGCTGGAAGAGGAAGAAACCCGCATATACACGCGCAAACCAGATGACATGGAAGGCATGGTTAGCTTGGTAGTTAATGAGGTGGAAGTTTTTCTCAACATTGCTGGTGGCGGGGATGATGAGGCTGAGCGTGGGCGGTTGAAAAAAGAATTACAGGAATTAGAGAATCAGATTGCGCGCTTAGAAGCTCTGCTTGCGGGTCCATTTGCCCAAAAGGCGCCGGCTAAAATAGTCGATGCGGAACGCGAAAAATTAGAAGGGTATCGCGTTAGTGCGCAAAAAATTCGTGAGCAGCTCTCTCAATAAAAATTGCAGAAAATAAAAGTAGGAGATGTGTTGGTCGCATCTCCTACTCTCTTTTGTTATTATCGCTAGGCAGAAATTCGCTGCGATTCGAGCTGCATGATCCGGCGTAAGATGGCGAGTGAAACCCCGTAAGTTGAATCCATACCAAAGTAAGAGAGTGCGCCTGCACCCAAGTTTCTCCCTTTGGTCATGGGGGTATCAGAAGCATAGTGCAGGATTCCTACGTCAAAAGGTATTTTATGGAGATTGACTATTTCATTTACTGGATGGCGTTGGGGGCGAAAGAGCTCATAGACAGCAGAAAGATAAGGACCAGCCTCCATCTCGATGTCGGTATACCCCTCGCGGTAAACTACATCCATAATCGTGGCGTTTTGGAGGAAGGTTCCCCAAACGGAGACTGCTTTTTGGTTATCCAAAACGGTTCCGAAGATGAGGTAGGGTGAAACATCCGCAGCTTGGAAAGGATTATTAAAGAGGTAGGTATTCTTGCTGTGTTCATCGTAGACGACATTTGGTAAGATCACATCGCCGCGTACACCATTGAGGCTGGCAGCTTTTCCCATGACGTAAATTCCTAAAATCTGGCTCGTATTTTCAGCAATCTTGGTGAGAAGGTGATATGCCCCAAAGCCTAAGGGATAATCGATGTTGATGATGATGGCATCGCTTTGCCTGAGGAATTCCCACTCCGCGCAGCCAGGCTGTGCGCAAGGCGCGATGCGTGGGTCAATACTTTGTGGATCCAGCAGAGAGAGATCAAACACTTGTGCTTCGATATCAAAGGCATGCACGCTGGGAAAACGGTATATGCCGCGCTTACGTTCAAAGGCGATTTGTTCTTGGATCAGGGCTTTACCTTTAGGCGTAGATTGATACTTCTTCATGACGTAATAGAAAAAGTTTTGCTGGCTTACTGGCACCGTTTGGCTCTTGATATTCTCCCATTCCTCGCGTAATGATTCTTGATCGGCTTCTTCAATGAAATCGATAAGTTCTTCTTGTTTGCTCAAGGCAAAGCCAGAAAGGATGTTTGCAAGGCTATGAGTATTAGAGGAAACGAAGTAGATGGGGCGGCTGTTTATTTGAGGGTATTGGCTTTCCAGATTNNTGAAGCGATCCTCATAAATTGAATACAAACGACCTAGATCACCCACGGACATTTGCAAAAATTCTGCTAATTTTTGAAATGCACTGGGTTGGGCGGGAGTTGCAGTCATGTAAAGATCGCGTGGCGTAAAACTAAGCAAATTATTGAGCTTGTTCCATTCGATTTGGAGTGCGGTAAGCGTTGGCACCACATCGTCGATATCAGAGCGGGAGGCAATGTAACAAGCCATCAGCTCACCGCCATCGTAAAAACAGCGCCGCCGGCGGGCACGCGCTGCCACTTCCGTCCACTCTTCCACATTGCCATAGCCGTGTTGGATGAAATTAGTTTTAGTTTGCCCTAGTATGATTTTCTTTACTTGAAAAATGCAATCCGGCAAACGCAATAAGCTATAAATCAGTGCGGAAGTATCCGGCAAGGGATCGCGGGCATACAGATGCAGTGAGGAGTTGATGCTTGAGTGAACCTCTTCCAAGGAGCGGATTTGGATTTCAGTTGTGGAGCGCAACAGCGAATAAATCGTGCGCAGGTAGAGGTCGATTTCTTCAGATGAGCGGACGGGAACAGTTCTTTCCATAAGTTTTCCTATTATCTTAATTGGTGAAATAATTCTAACATGTTGCAGCCATAATTTTTACGAAAGCTATCTTATAATTATTTATGGTTGAGATGTTAACCAACGCAGGATACCTTAGTGGAACTAAAAATACTCTCAAGAATATTCCCTTTGGGAGAAGGAAGCAATGCTTTATCTAATCGCAACGCCAATTGGCAATTTGGGTGATATCACTTATCGCGCTGTGGAAACACTCAAACAGGTTGATCTTGTTGCCAGCGAGGATACCCGCAAGACGAGTATTCTGCTCAAGCACTATGAGATTTCCAAGCCGCAGGTTGCCTATCACGTCATGAACGAAGCAAAAATGGCACCTAAATTGCTGGAAAAGCTCAAAGCAGGCGAGGATATCGCCTTAGTCACGAATGCTGGCACGCCAGGGATTTCGGACCCAGGCTATTCCTTGGTACACGCTGCCCTCGAGGCAGATGTCGAAGTGACTTCACTACCAGGCCCTTCAGCCGTGATAACTGCGCTCACCTTAGCCGACCTACCGCTGCATAGCTTTACGTTCAAAGGTTTCCCGCCGCATAAGGAGGGACCCCGCAAGCGCTTTTTGGAAATGGAGAAGGATTCTCCGCATACTATCGTTTTTTATGAGAGTCCTTACCGCTTGCTGGCTTTTCTTCAAAATGCACTTGAGATCTATGGCGATCGGCGTGCAGCAGTGGCGAATGACCTGACGAAGAAGTTTGAGCGGATTTATCGGGGCACACTCAGTCAAATTGCTGAAGAATTGTCCGAAGCTCCTATTCGCGGAGAGTATTGCATTTGTATTGAGGGCTTTACGTCTAAAAAGACAGGGGAGTAAGGTCTTTTAAGTCAGAATAAGCATTCAGATTTTCTTCCTTTTTGAGTTTGTTTGTGACCCAGTAGGTAACGGGTGTCATCAACACCTCTATGGCTACTTTGAAAAGGTAGTTAGTCAGGGTGAGCGTGAGGTAGAGCCCCCAAGGAAAGACGCCCGTGAGCGATGCGACCGCAATAAAGATGGCTGTATCGACTAACTCCCCAACAATGGTGCTGCTAATCGTGCGCACCCACAATTGCTGACCGTGCGTGATGTGCTTGAGCAGAGCCATGATGATTGCGTTGGAGAAACTGCCACCCAAGTATCCGAGGACGCTAGCCGCTACGATTCCTCCGGAGCTGATCCCCCCTAGCACCAGGTCATAAGCCTCTTGACCAACATTTGCCTGCCAGGTGGCTTCTCCCGGGAGCTTTTGGATGAGTAAAAACATAAGAAAAGTGAAAATCAACCCGATAAAGCCGATCCAAATTACGCGGCGCACACGCGCAAATCCATAAACTTCAGTCAGAATATCCCCAAATATGTATGCGATCGGGAAAAAGACGGTACCGGCATCAAAGGCTAAGGGGATGCCCGCCAAAGAAACCTTCCAATCGATAATTTTTGCGGAGGAGGCAATGTTGCTCAATACCAGCACCAGCGTAAAAACTACCGTGATGATGTCCAGGTATTTATAGGGGCGTGATTCAGTTTCAGGCTGATTTTTAGTCACGACCAAAGTATAACCTAATCACGGTATACTTCTGGGCATGATGAGGCGAGGCAGCCTAAACCGCTTTTTTGTGGACCCTTCTGCGATCTCGAGTGGGCGGGTGGTTTTTCCGCTGGAACTTAGCCGTCAAATTCACAAAGTATTGCGCTTAGATGTGCAAGCAGACCAAGTGTTAGTCCTGGATAACTCGGGTAAGAGCTACCTTGTGCAGCTGGCTGGCTGGCAAGGTAAAACCCTTACAGGGAAAATTCTTGAAACTTACCTGCCGGAGCAAGAAGACCCATTGGAGTTAGAGCTGGCTTTTAGCCTGACCAAACGCGAAAAAATAACCTGGATTTTACAGAAGGGAACTGAATTAGGCGTAACCCGCTTTCGTCCTTATGTGGCGGCGCGCAGTTTGGACCGTACCCAGCAGCCTGAACCGAGCCGGATGCTACGATGGCGGGCGATCATTCGAGAAGCTTCAGAACAATCCCGCCGAGAACGTCTACCGGATATTGAAGCGCCCTCGACTTTTGCCGATATGCTAAAAGTAGTGCCTCAGGATGGGCTCAAACTGATTGCTTGGGAAGAAGCAAATCCGCAACAGCAGCTTTCTGCAGGTTTTCTTACCCAAATTTCGGCTGAACCTACTCGCTTGGTCAGTGTACTAATTGGCCCTGAAGGGGGTTTTAGCACAGAGGAAGTGGCGTTAGCAGAGGGCTTCGGCTTTATCCAGTTTTCGCTCGGCAGGCGTACGCTACGCATGGAGACTGCTTGTTTAGCAGCATGTGCAATCCTGACTAATTTATTTGAGAACCAAGCTTAATTTGAGAGCAGACTGCGGCTGGGTAATAAGTTACGCAGGCGCTTAGGCAATGCCTTGCCGGCACCTAAATTACGCCCCAATTTATCCCGAACAGCTACCACAGTACCCATTTCGATGCCCTCAAGCGGCAACCCGCGCAAATCAGTGCCACCTAACCAATCTTGATAGTATTCATCTGGTAAAACGTAGATATTCGCGTTGAATGCATCTCCAAACCGACTCACCATTTCAAAAGAAAGCTCCAGCTTGTTTGCGATCAGCTTGCCGAGAGGGAAGCCTAAAAAGGCATAAGGCAAACTGCTAAAACGATTGAGGTATTGCTCAGGGATGAGCCACACCTGCGCCGCCCGTTGGTAAAGCGTGCACTGATACGTCTCGAGTACCGCTTCTAAGACGAATTCGTATAGGCTCTGGACTTGTTTGCACAACTGGTTAGTTTGAGAATCTGAAAGCCTGCTTAAGCTGGTGCTCGCAAACTCTCGGGTAGGCTGCTTTACCTTGCTCGAGGGCATTGCGCCAACTTTAATTAACAAGGCAGCAAAAAATCCATTAGTCCCATAGAGGTGTGGCCAGAAGCGCAGGCTGCCAGCCACCTGAGGATCAAAAGCTTTGCCATTAAAGAAAGTTAAACCAGGCGCGTTTAGCTGGCGGGAAGGGCTTGGCTCAACCTGGATAACACCGGGATGGGCTTTGAGGAAAGCATCCAACACGGCTTCGTCTTCTTCTGGGGCGAGTGTGCAGGTGGAATAGACAATCTCGCCGCCAATGCGCGTGGCTGCGACTGCTGACTCGAGCAGCGCTAGCTGACGTGCTGCTAAGCGGGAGCGCTCATCAGGTGTAATTGAGCGGTGCGGGTGGCTGGGCGAAACGCGTAAGCTTTCCATGCTGCAAGGCGCATCCAGCAAGACACGATCAAAAGTTTCGGGGAACCAAGCACCCCATTTTTCTCCCGGATAATTCGTGATGACCGTATTGAGCGAACCCCAGGTTTGCAAGACTACCTTGAGAGCTGGCAGCCGGCTGGTACTGGAATCGTTTGCGATCACCAAGCCATGGTCTTGATTGAGATCCACCAACTGGGTGGTCTTTCCACCTGGAGATGCTGCCATATCTAGGGTTAAGCTCGGTGTGTTCGAAGGAGAAAAAAGTGCTGCTGGTAGCATCGAAGCGGCGTCTTGTATGTAATAGTACCCAAGACGGTGTTCAATGGTTTGGCTAGGGGGGGTATTATAGCGTTTTAGTTGGTAGCCACCAGGGCAAAATGGCACAGGGGAAGTCTCCCATCCATACCAGTTTGTCCACTTTGCCAGTGCTTGGGGAGGGTTAGAACTTTTGAGCAAATTAACGCGTAAGGCAATCGGAGCTGACTCGTGAATTACAGTCAACAAGGCTTGGTAATCCTTTGCAGAAAGATATGGCGCATAACGTTCCAAGGCAGAAATATTAGAGTCGGAAATGGGGGTGGGTGGAGTGTTCATCGTTTATGTATAAAAAAGATAAGCTCGTTGCCAACCTGGGTTTGTTCTAACTCCCATGGCAAGCCGGCAATCGCCTCTTTGATCAGCTGGGTGTGATAGGATACAAGTGAATGATGCCCACGTAAGTCTTCGGCTGGCAGGCTGACCACTATAAGCTTTACTGGCAGTGCTTGGAAAAAGCTTCGATTGC
>DICP01000035.1:16416-16546 GCA_002417685.1 Candidatus Mesolinea sp. UBA5823 | reverse complement strand
GGTGAATTTAGCTGGACACCAAGCGAAGTGCAAGGACCTGGAGTATACACGTTTGATGTTTGCGTAAGTGATGGTGCATTGAGTGATTGCGAGACAGTTAATATAACAGTCCTTGATGTCAATTCTGCCC
>DICP01000035.1:8520-16356 GCA_002417685.1 Candidatus Mesolinea sp. UBA5823 | reverse complement strand
GCCACGGCGTTGGATAGCGATATTCCTGCACAATCATTAAGCTTTAGCATTGATGCAATGGCTCCTGACGGTGCCAGTATTGATCCGGTTACCGGCGAATTTAGTTGGACGCCGACTGAAGAGCAAGGTCCAGGCGAATACCATGTGTATGTTTATGTTACAGATGGCACTCTCATGGATTACGAGCGCATTACGATTACGGTGAGCGAAGTCAATGTGCCGCCCGTGCTAGAACCAATCGGGCCACAGGAAATTGATGAAGGAAGTGAATTAACCTTCACGGCGGAAGCCTCAGATGAGGATTATCCAGATCAAGAGCTTAGTTTCTACCTGGAAGATGCTCCTGAAGGTGCAGAAATTGATCCGGAATCGGGTGTGTTCACTTGGGAACCTACCGAAGAGCAAGGTCCAGGCGTTTATTTCATTGTTGTGTGCGTAACTGATGAGGTTGATGATACCTGCGAAACAATCACGGTGACCGTGAACGAAGTGAATGAGGCACCAGTTTTGGCTCCAATTGGCAATATGGATGCTGATGAATTAGTTGAGCTCACCTTTACAGCCACCGCGAGCGATGTTGACGATCCTGTGCAAACCTTAACCTTTAGCCTTNNCGGGTGAATTTAGCTGGACGCCCAATGAGTTGCAAGGCGGATCTGCCTTTACCTTCCGGGTGGTCGTGAGTGATGGCGAGTTATCTGACTACGAGATCATTACCGTATACGTCAATGAGACGAATTCTGAACCAGTGTTAGATCCGATTGGGCCCCAGACGGTGGATGAGGAAGTAGAAATTAGCTTTACAGCTACCGCCAGCGATAGCGACGTTCCTGAGCAAACCTTAACCTTTAGCCTTGTGGGTGCTCCTGAAGGCGCAAGCATTGACCCTGCTACGGGTGAATTTAGCTGGACGCCGACTGAAGCGGAAGATGGCATCTATACATTTGATGTGTGCGTGAGTGATGGTGAATTAGACGACTGCGAAACCATTACTGTAACGGTGAACGAAGTCAACGTTCCACCTGTGTTGGGTGAAATTGAGGATCAAACGGTCGATGAGCATGAAACGCTCGAATTCACTGCTACCGCCAGCGATGGCGACGATCCTGAGCAGGAATTGGTGTTCAGCTTAGACGGTGCTCCCGAAGGTGCTGTGATTGATCCCGAGACTGGTGAATTTAGCTGGACGCCGACTGAAGCGCAAGGGCCTGGCATTTACACATTCAGCGTGCTTGTGAGTGATGGCATTGAATACGATTATCAATTCATTACCGTCACTGTCAATGAAGTGAATGTAGCGCCAGTATTAGACCCGATTGGTAATAAGATTGGCTATCCAGAATTTGAATTAACCTTTACCGCTCATGCAACAGATGCAGATATTCCAGTGCAACCATTAACTTATAGTTTGGATGGTGCTCCCGAAGGTGCTGTGATCGATCCTTCGAGTGGCGTATTTAGCTGGACTCCATCTGAAACGGGTGAATACACCTTCACGGTGTTAGTGAATGATGGTCTTTTGTATGATTTCGAGATCATTACTGTAACCGTTGAGGGTAATAATCCTCCTGTATTAGAAACAATTGGTGATAAGACTGCGAATGAATTGGAAGCGCTTAACTTTACAGCGTCTGCCAGCGATCCTGATGAAGGACAAATCTTGACCTTTAGCTTGGTGGATGCTCCGGAAGGTGCAGTTATTAATGCACTGAGTGGTGCCTTTAGCTGGACGCCGAGCGAAACACAAGGTCCTGGCGAGTACACGTTTGATGTGTGCGTGAGTGACAGTATTTTGAGTGACTGCGAGACCATTACCGTAACGGTGAGTGAAGTGAATGTTGCGCCGGTGTTAGCTGAGATTGGTGACCAAGAAATTGATGAACTTGATACACTCGAGTTTGTTGCCACAGCGACCGATGCAGACATTCCTGTTCAGACCTTAGTGTTCAGCTTAGCAGGCGAAGTACCGGAAGGTGCTGAGATTACAGCAGCGGGTGCCTTTAGCTGGACGCCGAGCGATGAGCAAGGACCTGGCGAGTACACATTTGATGTGTGCGTGAGTGATGGTGCACTAAGTGACTGCGAGACCATTACCGTAACGGTGAATGCAGTGAATAAAGCGCCAGTTGCTGAGGACTTGTCCGTAGACACTATGGAGAACCAGCCTGTGGAGATTGAGTTAATCGCAACCGACCCCGATGGTGATCCGTTGACGTTCGAGATTATGATTGAGCCTGAGCATGGTACCATAGAGTGCGAAGGACCACTCTGCACTTACACACCAGAAGCAGGTTGGTTTGGTACAGATTCCTTCACATATATTGCGAATGATGGTGAGTTAGATTCGAATGAAGCCACGGTAGAAATTACAGTCCATCCGTTGCCAGTATTCAGAATTTACCTCCCACTAATATTAAAGTAAACCATTGTTAGTTTGTAAAATAAAGGCTGTCCGTAAGGGCAGCCTTTATTTTTTTTGCGCCTAGCGAGAGGTACTGTGAAAGTTAGGTGGGAAATTTCCATGAAGTAAGGTGCAGAAGAGATTCGTTTCAGGTTTTTTGGGGTTCCGATTGCTTTTGACCTGCATATTTACAAGATTCTAACAATTCGTTAATTTGGTATTGACAAAAATAGATGGGGTGCTATAATTTTGGCAAGTTTGGGAGCGTTCCCACTGGAGATTGATTAACATCACCAAAGGTTCAGCTAAAAGAGATTGATAAAAGTGCGGTAAGCAATAGCTGATTGTATTTGAAAAGATTAGCAAACCCCTTCTATCGTTCCCATAGCTAAGCGCCGTTTGATAGTTAACTTAGAAGATTATTACGCCTTATCTTCTAAGATCAGTCTCACCGATTAATTGCAGATCGGATATAAGGAAACTGGGTAAATCAATGCCACTCACCTTAGAAGATATTGCCCGCCTGAGCGGAGTTTCGCGTTCAACGGTATCCCGAGTCATTAATCATGACCCCAACGTGAGCGAAACAACCCGTCAAAAGGTACAGGAAGTCCTCGATCAGATTGGTTTCCAGCCTAACCTTGCCGCAAAGGGACTCGTTTCCGGGAAAACAAATATCATCGGGGTCGTCATTCCAACCAACGTCATAAAAATTTTTAGCGATCCTTATTTCCCTTTACTGCTTCAAGGAATTTCGGCATCATGCAATGCCTTAGGGTATTTTGTTATGCTCTGGCTTTCTGAGCCTGAGTACGAACACCGTATGATTTCGCAGATTTTACATAACGGATTGATTGAAGGCGTAATTATAGCCTCAGTACCTCTCAGAGATTCAATCGTTAATTCACTTGTGGATAGCCATATACATTTCTTAATGGTTGGGCGCCACCCACTCTTGGATGTCAGTTATTTAGATGTTGATAATGTGCAAGCAGCACGCAATGCCGTGATGCATTTAGTGCATTTAGGCTATAAGCGCATTGCCACAATTACCGGTGATTTGGACCAGATCTCGGGTGCAGATCGTTTCCAAGGTTATCTTAACGCTCTCCGGGAGGCGAAGCTACCATTTTCTCAACTTTTAATCGCAGAAGGTAATTATTCGGAAGAGGGTGGCTACAAAGCTATGCAACGCCTGATCAAGCAAAAACCGGAAGCAGTCTTTATTGCTAGCGACATGATGGTTTATGGAGCAATGCGGGCGTTACGAGAAGCAGATCTACGCATTCCGGAAGATATTGCTCTTGTTGGTTTTGATGATCTCTCCAATTCTGCTAAAACTAATCCCCCCTTAACGACGGTTCGTCAACCTATATCGAAAATGGGGAACTTAGCTGCAGAAGCGCTGATTGAGATGATCGAAACGGATTCGACCGAGAAGAAACGCATTATCGTGGACACAGAACTTGTCGTTCGGCAATCCTGTGGTGCATATTTAAGTGGAGCAGCCGTAAATTGAAAAAGCGCGCCTCGAATTTTAGCGTGGATTTTTCGTTCGGAATAAGGTTGAGAAGAAGGAGGTCGGATATCAGGAAGAAAAACAGTTTATTTGTCAATGAAGTTGATTGTTTCTAAAATTCAAAAGGAGAAAAATGAAACGCAGAATTACAATTTTGTCCATATTGCTTGTGCTTGCCCTTGTGCTTAGTGCATGCGGTGGCGCAGCAACCACTGAGGCTCCGGCTGAAACTACAGCCGCGCCTGCAGAACCAACGGAAGAACCGACCGAGGCTACAGAAGCCCCTGCGGAAGCTACCGAAGCCCCAGAAGAAACTGGGGAAGTGGTGGCTGGTGATGTGGTCCTTCCTCGAAACGAGACCATGTATTTCAACGGTCAGCAATGGGGTTCGGTTGTTTGTTGGAACCCTTATTCATCTAGCTGTAACAATGCGATGACCATTGCTCAGCAGGATAATGCCCGTGTATTGATGTTCGAGACACCCTATTTGTACAATATGCTTGATGGTCAGGTTTATCCTTTGCTCGCCGATGGCGATTTCGCTTGGGATGAAGGCAGAACGCAAATCACCTTCAAGATAAAGGAAGCGGCACATTGGAGTGATGGCACCCCGGTAACCGCAGAAGACGTCGCCTACACTTGGGCAACACACGTTAAATACAATACTGCGACAGGCGCTGCAAACCAAGCTTATATAGAAGATATTGTTGCCGAGGATCCGCAGACCGTCGTAATTAAAGCCGTCCTAGGCGAAGACGGTAAAGCTCTAAACCCGTTACTTGTTCAATCCTATCTAAGCAGCAACTATGTGATCCAAAAAGCTTGGACCCAGAAGTTGGAAGCCCGTGTGGGTGAGGACTCTGCCGCTTTATTAACTGATGCTGCCGAAGATGTAGTCTGGTCTGGTCCCTATCACAAATTCTATGCCGATGACACGAAAGTGGTCTTGATTCGTGACGATAACTACTGGGGTCAAGATGCCTCGATGTGGGGCAAGCTGCCAATACCTAAGTATCTCGGACACATGATTTACAAGGACAATGATGCTGGTACGACGGCTTTCAAAGCTGGTGAAGTGGATGTTTCGCAACAATTCATTGCTAACGTTCAGGACCTGTGGTTGAAAGATGGCTTGCCCGTTTCAACGTATTTACCTGAAGCACCCTATCACATTGGTGCCAGTCTGCCGACCGCTTTCTTCAATTTGGGAGCTTATGGTTTGGATCAATTAGCGGTGCGCAAGGCGATTGCTATTGCTGTTGATTATGACACGATTATTGCGAATGCCATGACCAATCAATCCGCAACATTTGATCAGGTTCCCCGCTCCTTGATGAATCCTACACCAGGCGAGCAGGCATTGTATGACCACGACGCAGTCAAAGACTTACAGTTTGCGGGTAAAGACATTGAAGGCGCTAAAAAGTTACTCGATGATGCTGGGATCGTAGATACAGATGGAGATGGTTGGCGCGAATTTGAAGGCCAGAACCTGCACTACACCGCTACTGCACCCAACGGCTGGTCGGATTGGCAAGCCGCTATCGAAGTTGTTGCTGCTGCAGGTAAAGAAATTGGCATTGACATCACGACCAATTACCCTGAATGGGCAGTCTATCAGACCGTGGTTACCAACTGGCCACTTCAAGAAGGATATGACATTTTTATGATGTGGAGTGATGGTGCTGGTCCTACGCAACCATGGTCGCGTATTCGCCACCTGATGAGCTCTGAATTTGCAGAGACCACGAATAACTGGAATGGAAACTGGGGTGGTTATAAGAATCCTGCTGCGGATGAGCTTATCCAGGCAATCCCATCCATGACAGATGAAGCCGAACTGAAGAACGCCTATACCGAGTTGGTTAGGATTTACCTCACTGACATTCCCTCGTTCACGTTAATGTATCGTCCACAGTCGTTCCATACGGTGAACGAGAGCGTTTGGACGAACTTCCCGCATGAGGGTGATGGGACCGTTCCGCCTGTACCTCCATTAGATTTGATGGATGGTTGGTCGGTTGCTGGTCTCTATAATGTGACGCTCGTTAACCCATAGACCAAAGTTCATGTAATACAGCCATGTTCCGAATTTTTCGGAACATGGCTGTTATAAAAAAGGAGCCCACATGAAAGGTTACCGGAAATATTTCTTCAATAAGGTGCTTTGGTTGTTTGTTACTCTGATATTTGCCTTTATCCTCAACTTTTTTCTCCCTCGACTAATGCCAGGTGATCCTGTTGCGGCTATTGTAGGGAGGTTGGCACAGGGAATGTCTGAAACAACCGGCATGAAAGCAGTGTATGAAAGATATGCTGAGCTTTTCGGGGTGGATAAGCCCATGATTCAGCAATTCTTTATTTACGTGCGAAATGTGTTGAAGGGCGATTTTGGGCTTTCTTTCAGTCAATTCCCGAGACCGGTAGCAGATATTATCGGTTCCTCTATCTTGTGGACCATTGGCCTGCAATTCCCAGCGATCATTGTGGGGTGGATAATTGGGAATGTGCTCGGCGCTGTTGCAGCCTATAGCAGAAAGGGTTGGGATAAAGTCATAATGCCAGTGAGTTTATTTGTCAGTAATATTCCGGCCTTTGGCATGGCTGTCATTTTACTGGCCATTTTTGCAGTGAATTTGAAATGGTTCCCGACATCTGGTGGATATGGCTTTGATTTGATTCCTAACTTAAGCTGGCAATTTGTTAAATCTGTCATTTCACATTACCAATTACCATTCTGGTCTATTGTCCTGGTAGCAATTGGAGGGCAAGCCATTGGAATGCGCTCCATGTCAATCTATGAATTGAATGCAGACTATGTAAAATACGCGCGTTTTATGGGAATAAAGGATGGAACCATCATCAAGTATGTGTTCCGAAATGCAATGCTCCCTCAAATCACAGGCTTGGCTTTATCAATTGGTACGATGGTAGGGGGTGCACTTATTGCTGAAATTATATTTAGTTACCCCGGATTGGGGTATACATTATTGAATGGTGTGATGGGCCAGGACTATCCTTTAATTTCTGCCTCTACTTTAATTATCACCATCATGGTTTTGATAGCCAACTTTCTCATCGAGATTGTTTATGGCTTAATCGATCCTCGCATTAAAGCAGCTCAAGCGGAATAGGAGGTAGAAAGAATGAAACACACTCTTCAACAAGTCTTTCATTCAGGTAAATTTGTAACCGGTTTTTGCATCCTGATTGCTATTTTGTTACTCATCTTTCTGTACCCTTTATTTACCACCTCTGAACCTCTAGAAATTATTGGGCAAGGAACATTTTTTCCACCAGGCACTTATGTTAATACTTATGATAGCATCGTATCTTCCCCTACTTATATGCTCAATTTAAAGGATGCTGATGCCAAACGGATTGCACAGCGCTTTCCCGCAGAAGATCGAGAAGCTATGAAGACGTGGTTGGTCACCTATGGAATTCCTGAAGACCAAATAAACGTCGATGATATCAAAGCACTTTTAGACCTATGGTTTGAATATTACGATCCTAATGAAAGTTTAGGGATGATTTATGCAAAGCAGCGTTATTATCAACGCCTCAACGATTCAATCAGAAATCTGCTTTCAACTGAGGGGATTATCATTGCGGAGAGAAACCCAGAGACTGGCGAGTTAGTAGAAACCGATGTTGTAAACCAAAATGATTATGTCAATATAAATGAAGTAGCAAATGTGCGCGTATTGCCATTAGGCACTGATAATTTTGGACGCGATGTTTTGACTGAGTTGGTCAAAGCTACTAGCGTTTCCCTAGAAATAGGCCTGGTGGCGGGGGTCATCGCGACCTTTATCGGCCTTACCTTTGGGTTGCTTTCAGGATATATTGGGGGAAGAGTGGATGACTTTATCATGTTCATCACCAACCTCTTCACAGTTATTCCCAGCTTCGT
>DICP01000035.1:0-8428 GCA_002417685.1 Candidatus Mesolinea sp. UBA5823 | reverse complement strand
TCTAAATTGTCGGGTCACTCAATCTTCTACATCATTACCCATGATATTTTCCCTTATATTGCTTCTTATGTGGTGATGGCTCTGATCTTGCAAATTTCATCTGCAATTCTTGCTGAAGCAAGCCTTTCTATCTTGGGGTTAGGACCACGCACAACAGAAGTGCCCACATTAGGGTTAATGATGAATTGGGCGATGATTTATCAGGCACATATTATGGGAAAGTGGTGGGCTTACTTACCTGTATTGATTATGATTGCACTAATCTCTTTTTCGATGAACCTAATGAACACTGGGCTTGACCAGGTTTTCAACCCGACCTTACGGGAATAGCAGGTGAAAATGTCTAAAGTCTTATTGGAAGTTAATGAACTCTCAACAAAGTATGTCACCCGTTTTCATGAGGATGTTTACGCTGTCGATCGCGTCTCTCTCAAAGTGGAAGAAGGAAAATCATTGGGTATTGCTGGAGAATCAGGCTGTGGAAAGTCAACGCTTGCCTTGAGTATGATGGGTTATTACTTTTCGCCCTTGCATTATATCAGCGGAGATATCTACCTGGATGGGAATAATATTACCAAAATGGATCCAGATGTCATTCGCCGCAAGATCTTGGGGACGGAAATCTCTTATATTCCTCAGGCTGCAATGAATGCGCTCAACCCAACGCAGAAGGTGCTCAACTTTATTCAAGATGTGATTTGGGCTCACAACCCCAAAGCCCCAAAAGAGGAAATTTTTAATCTTGCCAAAGAGCGTTTTACTTTACTCGGGTTGCCAGAATCGGTTCTGTATAAATACCCAGTTGAGCTTTCAGGCGGAATGAAACAGCGCACAGTGATTGCCGTCTCAGTCATTCTAGGACCAAAAGTTCTAATTGCTGATGAACCCTCTTCAGCCTTGGACGTAACCAGCCAAAAAATGGTCATAAAAATGCTGGTGGACTTGATGCAGAGCGGATTTATCAAAGGGATGGTTTTTATCACCCATGAGCTACCCCTGCTTTATAACGTGGTTGATGACATTATGGTCATGTATGCTGGCCAAATCGTGGAAAAAGGGACTGCGGATGAAGTGGTCCTTGATCCGCTGCATCCTTATTCACGAGGGCTGATGGGCTCGGTCATCGTACCAGAGGAAGGTATGCGGGAACAGCAGCTGGTTGCAATTCCTGGCGCCCCCCCCAACCTTAAGGATCCGCCTTCTGGCTGCCGCTTTGCGGCTCGCTGTAAATATGCCATTCCACAGTGTACAAAGATGAATACGATTGAAATGCAGGAACTTGGCAATGGACGTGCATATCGCTGCATATTTTCTGAAGAGGAATTGAGAAAGGCTTATAAAAATGGATAACGGTTCGGGGTCATGCCTTAAGTGTGTCGATTTGACGAAAGTATATGGTATGGGGCGTACCAAAACACTTGCTGTTGATCATGTGTCGCTTGAGATTCACAATAAAGAAATCGTCTCGATTGTGGGCGAGTCGGGTAGTGGGAAAACCACTTTAGCAAAGTTGCTTTTAGGTCTCACGGAACCAACAGAGGGTGAGATTTACTTTTTAGGCAATGAGCGGGATATCAGCACTCACAAAAAACGGTTGGAATATTGGAAAGATATTCAAGCCATTTTTCAGGACCCATACTCCTCCTTTAATATCTTCCGGAAAATCGATGATGTTCTTTTGGATTGCATTAACATGCGAGATGGAAAAAACATCTCCCGAGAAGAAAAAGTTCACATGATGAGTGAAGCTTGCAGATTCGTCAATATGAAGTTCGAGGAACTGACCAATAAATATCCTTTTGAACTTTCAGGCGGGCAGATGCAGCGGTTGATGATTGCGCGCGTATTCTTGCTCAAGCCTAAGATCTTAATCGCAGACGAACCTACCTCGATGATCGATGCCTGTTCAAGAGCAACGATCTTGGATATGCTCCTGAAATTGAATGCGGAAGAAGGCACTACCCTAATTTTTATTACGCATGATATCGGTTTGGCTTATTATCTTTCTCAGACGGTCTACATCATGAAAAAGGGAAGGATTGTGGAAAGCGGAACAGCTGAGGAAGTAATATTACACCCCAAGGAAGCCTACACTAAACGGTTGATCAGCGATGTCCCCAAGATCCGTGAGGAATGGGATCTCTCGACAGTGGTCTATTCCACAGAATAGAATGGTATTTCTATTCAACGACTGTTTATCTACATCATTTGGAAACTATAGCCTGACAAGAAGGAGCATATTTTTGCATGAAAACACAAATGCTTACAGGAACGTGGGAATTCCGCCAGGTTGGCATGGATCAGTGGGCACCAGCGACGGTACCCGGTGGAGTGCATACTGATTTATTAGCGTTAGGCAACATCCCCGATCCTTTCGTCGGGGATAACGAGAAAAAGGTCCAATGGGTTGCAGAATCCGATTGGGAATATCGGCGCATCTTTTCGGTAGATGAAGAACTTGGTCAGCGAGCCCACATTGACTTGGTCTGTGACGGCTTGGATACCTTAGCGACGGTAAGCCTGAATGGGGTTATCTTAGGAAGCACAGCCAATATGTTCCGCCAGTTCCGCTGGGATGTGAAAGATCTCCTAAAACCTGAGAATAATGAAATTGGTATTACTTTCAGCTCACCGGTGCGTTACTGCGCTGAGCGGGAGAAGGTGCGCCACATGCAAGGGGTTCCCCAAGGTTTACCTGGTGCGCCACACTTGCGTAAAGCTCCCTGTCAATTTGGTTGGGATTGGGGTCCGCAGCTCCCGCCTATCGGGATTTGGAAAGACATTCGTTTGGAGGGCACCGATGATGCCCGTATCGAGAACGTTCACTTGCGTCAATTCCACACTGAAAATCAAGTCCGGCTGGAGGCAGAGGTTGCTATCCAAGCCTGGCAGCAACGAGAGTATGACGTTTTCATGCAAGTTACTTCTCCAAAAGGCGAAGTATGGGAGACAGCAGCTTCTGTTGATGAAATCCAGTGCGCTAAAGCTATTATCGTCATCGACCATCCGCAGCTTTGGTGGCCCAATGGTTATGGAGAGCAACCGCTCTATCAAGTGCAGATCAGCCTAAAAGGTAAACAAGCCGAAGATGAAAAGGTTTATCAGATTGGCTTAAGAACAATTGAGCTGCGCCAGGAACCTGATGCTTGGGGTAAGTCATTCACTTTTGTAGTCAATGGGCAACCAATTATTGCCAAAGGTTCTAATTGGATCCCAGCGGATTCTTTTCCGACACGCATCACGTACGAAAGGTTGGAAAAGCTGCTAAGGGATGCTGTACTTACACATCAGAATATGCTGCGGGTTTGGGGAGGTGGGTTCTATGAAGATGACCGCTTTTATGAATTATGTGACCGCTTAGGGATCTTAGTCTGGCAGGAGTGCATATTTTCCTGCAGCGTTTATCCGCTGGATGAGCCAGATTTTTTGGAGAATGTTCATCAAGAAGTGCTGGAAAATGTGCGCAGATTGCGCCACCATGCCAGCTTAGCGTTATGGTGCGGCAATAATGAGATGGAATGGGGCTTAGTGGGTTGGGAATGGCCGGGAATAAACCTCGAACCGATCAAAGCTGCCTACACTCAGTTTTTTCATCAACTTCTACCAGCATGGATTGCCTCAGAAGATCCAGATCACGCTTATTGGCCCAGCTCGCCTTCTTCTGGGGTGGCTTTTCAGGATCCTAACGGTCAAGAACAAGGCGACTCTCATTATTGGGAAGTTTGGCATGGGCGTAAACCCTTCAGCGCTTATCGCACACAGCTCCCGCGCTTTATGAGTGAGTTTGGTTTTCAGGCGCTCCCGCCAATGGAGACTATCCGTAGTTTTGCCGAGGAAAAAGACTGGAATATGACCTCATATATCATGGAGTGCCACCAGAAGAATGCCAGCGGCAACCAATTGATCATCGCCCAAATGCTTGATAGCTTCCGTTTGCCTAAGGATTTTGAATCGCTGGTTTATCTGAGCATGGTCTTGCAGGCGGAGGGCATTCGGTACGGCGCTGAGCACTGGCGCCGGCATCCAGAGCGGGTCTCTGGGATCCTTTATTGGCAGCTCAATGACTGCTGGCCGGTGGCATCTTGGTCCAGCCTCGATTACTTCGGACGCTGGAAAGCACTCCACTATGCGGCGAAGCGCTTTTATGCGCCAGTATTGCTCTCCATAGAAGATGCACCACCGGTGCAGACTGTTTACATCACGAACGAATTACGCGAAACCTGGGAAGGCACACTTACTTGGTCGCTCGAGACATTGGATGGGGATGTAGCCAAAACAGGATTTCAAAAGGTAACCGCTGAGCCCATGCAAGCTATGAAGCTCTGCGAGGTAGACTTTTCTACAATTTTGAAGGATGACCCAGATCTTGCTAGAAGTTTAGTGTTTATTGCTGAGCTTTGGCAGGGGGAGCAGATGGTGAGCCGGCAGACAGCCTACTTTGCCCCAAGCAAACACTTAGAACTCAAGGAACCAGAGATTAGCGCTCAGGTCAAAGTGGAAAATGAGACAGCGCATATAACCCTGACCGCTGCTTCTCTTAGCCGGCTGGTTGAGTTGACCTTTGAGGGGGAAGAAGCTGTGTTCAGTGATAATTACTTTGACCTGCCGGCCAAACGATCGATCAGCGTTACTGTTCCTGTTCCAGCTGGCTGGGAGGTAACAGAAATCCAATCCGCGTTGAAAATCCGCTCTGTGTATGACACGTACGCACATGCGGCAAATGCTTAAATATAGGAGAGAAAAATGTCAGAACAAATCGAAGAAATCATCAAGAAAATGACCTTGGAAGAAAAAGTCGGATTGTGCATCGGGGCTTCATTCTGGAATACAACTCCGATCGAGCGCTTAGGTGTTCCCGCGATGACTGTATCGGATGGCCCGAACGGATTGCGCCACGTGCCAGATATGAACGATCCTGATCAGCGGAGCCTGCCAGCCACGTGTTTCCCGACTGCTTCCTGCGTTTCTTCCACCTGGAACACTGAATTGGTGCAACAGATGGGTGAAGCCATTGCAGAGGAGTGCATTGCGCAAAATGTGGATGTAATCCTTGGTCCGGGTACGAACATGAAACGCTCCCCGCTTTGTGGGCGTAATTTTGAATACTTTTCTGAAGATCCATATTTAGCTGGGGAAATGGCTGCTCACTTTATCGAAGGCGTGCAAAAGCGAGGTGTGGGAACCTCATTAAAGCACTTTGCAGGGAACAATCAGGAATATCAGCGCTTTTCGATTAGCTCGGAAATTGATGAGCGCACTTTACACGAAATTTACTTGACAGCCTTTGAAAAAGCCGTCAAGCAAGCCAAACCCTGGACGGTGATGTGCTCTTATAACAAACTGAACGGTACATATGCCTCCGAGAATTATGAGCTGCTTTCCAAGATACTCAAGCAGGATTGGGCTTTTGAGGGTTTGGTGGTCTCCGACTGGGGTGCTGTGCACGACCGGGTAGCGTCTTTCAAGGGCGGGCTTGATCTGGAGATGCCAGGTCCTCAAGAAACAAGGGTAAGAGCAGCTGTGGAGGCTGTTCGCAAGGGGGAACTGGACGAAGCCATTGTGGATGAGTCGGTTCGGCGCATCCTAAAGATTATTTTTAAAGCTCAGCAAACACCTAAAGGTGGTGAATTCGACCAGGAAGCGCACCACCAATTAGCAGGAAAAGTTGCCTCTGAGGGCATGGTTCTACTGAAGAACAATGGCTTGCTCCCGCTAAAGGGTCAGCGCAAAATTGCCGTGATTGGCCGCGGAGCGAAGTCTCCACATTTTCAGGGCGGCGGGAGCTCGCATGTGAACCCGACGAAAGTATCGATTCCTCTGGAAGAACTGGAAAAGACGGCGAGCGATATAGAGTTTAGTTATAGCGAGGGGTATCCTAAAGGAGAGGATTTCCGTCAGGATCTGATTGATGCCGCGGTAGCAGAAGCAGTTGCAGCCGATGCAGCCATCCTCTTCATTGCTTTGCCAACATATATCGAATCTGAAGGCTATGACCGCCAGAATATTGACCTCACCCAGCAGCAGGTGGCGCTCATCAAGGCGGTGGCTAATGCTCAGCCGAATAACGTGGTAGTACTCAATAATGGAGCTGCGGTTGCGATGCAAGATTGGGTTGAAGGTGTTGCCGCTGTGTTGGAAGGCTGGATGATGGGGCAAGCGGGAGGCACCGCTGTTGCGGAAATCCTGTTTGGTAAGGTGAACCCAAGCGGAAAGCTTTCTGAGACCTTCCCGATTCGGCTCGAGGATACACCAGCTTATATTAATTGGCCAGGAGAAGCTGGCAAGGTGTACTATGGTGAAGGCATGTTTATCGGTTACCGCTACTACGATGAGAAGCAAGTCCCAGTGCAATTCCCATTCGGGTTTGGGCTGAGTTACACCAGCTTTGAATATAGCAATCTAAAAGTCTCGCAACAATCATTCAAAGATATTGATGGTGTGGTGGTATCAGTAGATGTCAAGAACAATGGTCAGGTCCCCGGCAAAGAAATAATCCAGGTTTACGTGCACGACCAGAAATGTAGTTTGCGCCGGCCCAAGAAAGAGCTAAAAGGCTTTACAAAAGTTGAACTACAGCCCGGAGAAACTAAAACTGTAACTATTCCCTTGGATTTTAGGGCATTCGCTTTTTATCATCCAGGCTATCATCGCTGGATCACCGAAAGCGGTGAATTTGAAATCTTGGTCGGCGCTTCCTCTGCAGATATACGCCAGAAGGTGAACGTAAACTTGGAATCGACACTAGTTCTGCCCAGCCTGCTAAATAAGGAATCGACCATTGCCGAATGGATGCAGGATCCGCGCGGAAAGGAAGTTATTGCACCTATCATTGAGCAGATGATATCCCGTGGACCACAAAAGGATATCAAAGAGATAGAAGATACCGAAGGCGGAATTGAAATGGGCACCCTTGAATTTGTGAAGGACATGCCTTTACTCTCGGTGCTGATGTTTTCTCAAAAGGATTTACCTTTACCACCTGAGGAGATTGTGCAAGCGATGTTAGACGAAGTCTTCGAAGCGTAACTCAACGCGAATTTGTAAAACTGAATCACGCTCAAGGCTAGGCAACTAGCCTTGATTGCTTTTTATGAGCGGGGCCCGATTTGAAATATAAACCTTGTTTTTAGGAACTGGCTAATAAGGTCGCAGCCTTACTCTTCTGGTGGGGTAAAGCCATAGGCATTGAGCCGCTCCTTGGCAGTCTCAATTTCTTGTTGGCTAAACAACGAACGGTATTTCGGGTTTAGCACCAGATTTTCCATGGAGAGATCCAGACGGCGGTTTTTCCAAAGTTCCACAAAACCATCTGAGGGGTTAGCCGTATCAAGCAGCTTCTGCGCCGTTCTGAGTCCGCCATCGTTTGCGACCATCTGAAGGAAGCGGGTGGCATTGTATCCGCATTCTTCTTTTGCCCGCTGATAAATCTGGAGCATGTCGCGGTGAAAGGCTTTCTCAAGCGCTGTGGGTTGATTTAGATGATGAGCAGGTTGCATAGAATCCCCAATTCGTCTTTTTAAAATTCCATTGGTTTGCGCATAGGTAGCATACACTTTAAATTTACGGATAAAATAGGCTAAGTTTTGTGAACCCATTATGGGATCAGACTGACTAAACTTTTCCGGAGGTATCCACTGTATCTTCGTGAACATACTGGCATCTGAGCAGCTGCCATTCAAAGTCAACTGCGCAAAGAAAAGCTTGCGCAATCAGTAGATGACCAGTTAAATTGAGGTGAATACGATCTCCGCTTAGGCTCATGGAATGCTGCACTTCAAGGTAGTGATCGAAGGCACCCTGGGTGTCGACGAAGATTGCACCGACCTCTTGGGCAACCTCTGCTGCAGCCTGGCCGTAATCATCCATCATCTGGCGCATGGGTTCTTTTTTGTTTGTCTCCAAAAAATAAGGAGACATGATCACTAATCCTTTTAAGCTTGGGCGAACCGCCTGTGTTAAGGCTAATAGCGTAGATTGGTATTCCTGAAGTGAAACCTGGATTTCCGGCTGTAATGCCGAATCGAAATGCCGCCAGACGTCATTGATACCGATCAAGATACCCAACCAATTCGGCGCTAGGGAGATGACATCACGCTGCCAGCGAGCTTTCAAGTCCCGGATGGTATTACCACTCGTCCACATATTGGTCACGCGGATTTTTCGCTCCGGGTAATATGCTTGTAAAAAAGCGTTCACCAAACTGACATAGCCGTTGCCTAAACCGCTGCCTTCTCCAATAGGAATAGCTCTTCCACAATCTGTAATGGAATCTCCAATAAATACTAAGCGGCTGTTCTGTTCGATTTTCATAAATGCTCCACCTATAAAGTAGCGTTTTATGATTATATCTCTAGAAAGATACCTTCGAAAACGAAATGAATTTTGGAAAAAATTTATATGCCCCCAGCGCGACTCGCCTGTCCTCCGC
>DICP01000059.1:2259-3545 GCA_002417685.1 Candidatus Mesolinea sp. UBA5823 | reverse complement strand
GGGTCCATTCCGAGCTTCTCAGCCAGCATATCCATGGCTGATTCGATACCAAACATCGCCTGCACCACCCCAAAGCCTCTGAATGCTCCCGCGGGAGGGTTGTTGGTGTACATCGCGTAACATTCTGAGAGGGTGTTGGGGATGATGTATGGACCGCACGAATGTGTGGTTGCCCTCGTCATCACCGCAACTCCCAGCGAGGCATAGGCGCCTGTATCACCGTAGATTTCGGTCTTTGCAGACAGCAGCTCCCCGTTTTTCTTCGCGCCCAGCTTTACCTTGGTCCACGTCGCATGGCGTTTTGGGTGCACCATCATGCTTTCCCGCCGAGTGAACAGCAACTTGACCGGTTTGCCGGTTGCTTGTGCCATTAGAGCGGCATGAATCTGCCCGGCGATATCTTCTTTGCCTCCAAAGGCNNTGAAGAGATGCTCCATGAAGGGTGTGTAGAAAGTGTGTTCAACGATCACGTCAGACTGCGCAAAACCCGCATCCAGATCGCCCTTGCCCACCTTGATTTTTTTGAGCAGATTCCCCTTCTCGTGCAATTGTTCCGCGTCCAGTTGGGCAGCCTGCATCGGGTCGCTTACCACTGGCCGGGATTCGATCTCCATTTTGATGAGCGTGATTGCCTCATCCGCGATTGCCTGCGTGTCCGCCGCCACGATCGCAATGGCATCCCCTACATATCGGACGCGCTCATCAATACCAACCAGGATAGGCCAGTCTTTTGAATAGACCCCGTGCAGGCGTTCGTGCTTGAGGTCTGCCGCGGTCAATACCGCTCTGACCCCTTCCAATCTGGCTGCTTCGCTTACGTCCAGCCCCCTCAGGATTCCTGAAGGAGTGCCCGCCCGCAGCACACGCGCATAAAGCATGCCTTCGAATTTAAAATCATCTGAGAATTTAGCCCCGCCAATTGCCTTCGCCACTGCGTCTGGTCGGATTATCGTTTTACCCACATGGGTGAGGTCCTGCTTGCCCAGCGAGACTATTCTCGGTTGGACTGCCTCTCCGGTCCGCAGTGAACTGGCTGCCGCCTGTATGGCTGAAACGATGGCTTCGTAACTGCCGCAGCGGCAAACCACATCATCCATGGCTTCGCGGATCTCGCGAACACTTGGGTCGGGATTTTCCTGCAAAAGCGCATGGGCACGCATCAGTTGGCCCGGTGTGCAGAAGCCGCATTGGATTGCGCCGTGGGTGATGAAAGCCTCCTGCAGCGGGTGCAGAGCATGGAGATCTTCGTGTTTATCCTGGCGCCCGACTGGTCTGAGCGCGCGTAA
>DICP01000059.1:0-2225 GCA_002417685.1 Candidatus Mesolinea sp. UBA5823 | reverse complement strand
CGTCCTTCACCACAGCCGACTTTCGTGCCCGTTAGGCCCAGTCTTTGGCGCAGTAAATCGCTGAGTTTTTCGCCTGGTATTTCATCCAATGAATAGCTAACGCCGTTAACGTTGATCTCCAGCATAGTGCCCTCTCAGGTGAGTTTGGAATATTATAAAGGACTTGTGCAAAAGAATGGTTAAACGACGCATTTTTGATCGAAGCCACATTGTACACACCCTCGACACACCAACTGTCTCATGGAATAATCCGCTATATGAAGCGCAAAATTCCTCAGCAGAAGAGAAATAAACTATTGCCCGTCTATCTGATCGGAGCACTTGTAGTACTGGTAGTTGGTTTCATGATTTATCGTGGCATCCGCAAGGAGACGGGGAACCCAATTCTGCTGTCCGCGTCAGACGTTCCGCGCATCAGCGCAGCCGATGCGATCGCGGCTGTCCGGGAGCAGAAAGCAATTCTGGTGGATACCCGCACGGCATCTCAATATGAAGCCAGCCACGCTTGGGGAAGCATCAGCATGCCTTTTGCTGAAATCGAATCCTGGGTTGACACGCTTGATAAAGAAGCCTGGTACATCACCTACTGCACCTGACCGGCTGAAAATACGAGCGCCGGTGCGGCGTTCATCATGTTGAAAGATGGCTATCGGAAAGTTGAAGCCGTGCTTGGCGGTTATGATGCGTTGATCGAAGCCGGTTTTCCTATTGAACCATAATCCATAAGCGGAATTGACCCCGTACGGAGGGGGCTTCTCCCTTCGCCGACAATTCTTTCAGTAGGCCGGGTTGCGTATTTCAATCCGGCTTTATTATTGAGAGACCTCAAGGTCAACTGCCCCGTATGGCTGAAACCCGAACTATCAGTGGGGGTTTAATTTTGCCTGGAAAGTTCTTTTTGCTCTCTATCAAGACGTTTCTTCAGGGTTAGAAGATGCAGGACATACCCACCCAGAAGCCCAAAAATCACCAGGTAGCCAGCAATAAAGTACGAAAGATTAGTCATCCAACACCTCTCCAAATTCCAGAACTTCGGTTTGTGCCCTGAGGATTTCAAGCTCGGATTCGCGCGCTGCCAGCAGAGACCGATGCCAAAGCAAAGCTGCAAACAGGACGGTGAAGGCAACAATGCTGACAGCCATAGTCTGGTACATGGCGGGGATCATGGCCATATCGCCAGTGTCGGCACCAAAGATGGTGGGGTGAATGGTGCGAAGCAGGCGGGATGAAAAGAAGGTGAGCGGCACGCTGGCAAAGCCGATAATGGCATAAACAGAGCCAAAACGGGCGCGCTTTTCAGGGTTGTCCACTCCCCGCCGCAAGAGCAGGTAACCGATGTAGGTGAAAGCCATGATCGTCATGGTGGTCAGGCGGGGATCCCAGGTCCACCAAGTGTTCCAAATAGGTTTCGCCCAGATCATGCCGGAGAAATTTGCGATCGCCGTGAAAAGCAAGCCGATTTCCACCGCAGAAAATGCAATGAAGTCATACTTGAGCTGCTTTTTGTTGAGGTAAAGGATGCCGCAAACCGCCGCAACCAGGAAAGCCAGCATGCCAATCCAGGCAGCACTGACGTGAAAATAGAACACTTTCTGGACAATGCCCATGTTGAGTTCGATGGGGGCATAGAACAGCACCATGGCAAAAGCTGCCACAACCAACAGGAAGGCTAAAAAGCTGAGAAGTTTTAGATTTTTATTCACGAATAACATATTCAAACACCATAATAGATACTGTAGTGACAATGATACCGTAAGCCGCCAGTAAAACCAACCAGGCTTGCACATCCATCAGCGGTGCACCGGCAAGAATGCCGCCCGCCGCTTTTACGACTGCCATGTTGACCGGCATCAGAATGGGGAAAAGAAGAATGGGCAAGAGCAGATCGCGCATGCGGGTCTGCACGGTCATACCGGCGATCAGTGTGCCAGCGGCACTATAACACAACGCGCCAAGCACCAAAACCAGGATGAAACCTGCATTAAAAAGGGATTGGTTATAGAGCAGGGAGTAGATTGGCAGGATGAGCACGCTGACGAAGAGCATCACGAGCCAGTTGGTAAGCATCTTGCCGAAGTAAATTGCTGACACATCCGGCACTGCCATCACCAACGCATCAAAACAGCCCTGGTCTTGCTCAGCGGTAAATGAGCGATTGAGGCCGAGCGTGCCGGCAAAGACGATCACGACCCAGATGATGCCCGAGGCAATCTCAGCCCGATTGA
>DICP01000006.1:33944-37674 GCA_002417685.1 Candidatus Mesolinea sp. UBA5823 | reverse complement strand
CATCCAGCCGGGAGATTCCCTCTTTTCAATTGCAGAAAAATTCGAGCTCAAGCCCGAAACAATTTTGTGGGGCAACCGTTATACTTTGGGCGATGACCCACACATGATTTATGCAGGTCAGGAACTGATTATCCTACCGGTGGATGGCACACTGCATCGTTGGAGCGCCGGCGAAGGCTTGAACGGCGTGGCAGAATACTACGGCGTGACTCCAGAAGATATTATCAACTATCCCGCCAATCACCTCAACCCAGCCACGCTTGGCGACTATGCCAACCCCAATATTGCCCCAGGCACGCTACTGGTAATCCCGGGCGGCAAGGGCGAGTTCCCCGATTGGCGCACCCCGCGCATCACGCGCGAGAACCCAGCCACAGCGGTAAACGTCGGTCCTGGCGCCTGCACCGGCTCTTATGACGGCGTGATGGGCACGCTCATCTTTACCTGGCCGGTCACAAACCACTACCTTACCGGCTATGATTATGACCCCGAGGCGAACCACTTTGGCATTGATATCTTCGGGGAGATGGGCGAACCGGTGCATGCCGCCGATAACGGCGTGGTGGTCTATGCCGGCTGGAATGACTGGGGCTACGGAGAGATGGTCGTGATTGATCACGGGCAGGGCTGGCAGTCACTCTATGCCCACCTCAGCACGGTGGAGGTAAGCTGCGGCCAGGAAGTATACCAGGGGGATGTGATTGGCACGGTGGGCAGCACGGGCAGCTCCAGCGGCCCACATTTACACTTTGAGTTGCGCAGCGACGAGTTTGGCCGCGTCAACCCCTGGGATTTTCTGCAGTAATAAATGCGTTTATTATTTCCTTGTTCTCGCCGGTCTCCATTTTTGTTCTCGTCAGTCTCTGAGTGTGCAGCCTGCCCGTAGGGTACCGAGCGAGTGGTTTATTTTTTATTGATCTCGCCGGTCTCCAGACCGTGCGAGTGGTTTTGACCGTAGGTCTCCTGATTTTTCTGCCTTAATTAACGACGGTGATAATCGTATCACCAGTTTTTTGAGACCTAAAGGTCAACTGCCTTTCGTGGTCAGGAGACCACGAAAGAACTAAGTTTATTATTTCCTTGTTCGCGCCGGTCCCTATCTTTGGTTGTTTTTACGGGTTTCTATCTTTGTTCTCGCCGGTCCCTGAGTGCGAAGCCTGCCCGTAGGGTTCCATGCAAGAACAGGAATGTTTTAACATTTTTGCGATTCTGCTGTGCTAAAATAAATATATGGAAACACAGGAATTCCGTGATATCCGACCCTCACCCATCGCTGGAACCTGGTACCCAGGTGAGCCTTCCGAACTGCGCCAGCTCATCGACAGCTTCCTCCAAGCTGCCAAAACCCCGCAAGTACAAGGCGAGATCCTCGGCGTAATCGTGCCGCATGCCGGTCTGATTTACTCCGGGCTCACCGCAGCGCACGCTTTCAAAGCGCTAATCGGCAAAGATTACCACCGCGTGATATTGCTTTCGCCCTCCCACCAATATTACCGTGAGCCCCTGCTCACTACTGGTCACGAGGCTTATGCCACTCCACTAGGCTTGGTGCCTGTGGACCGCAAAGCGCTGAGCGCGATCCAACAGCTCCTGAGCACCAGCACAGGCATCGAAATTACCCCTGTGCGCCGTGACCGCGAACACTCCCTGGAGATTGAGCTGCCCTTCTTGCAAGTAGTGCTGCCTCAAGATTTCTCTCTTGTGCCCTTGATGCTCGTGGATCAATCTCCAGAGCTGGTGCGCGGGCTGGCAGATGCCGTAGCCGCTTATGTGCGCAGCTTGCCAGCCGAAGAGCACACCTTGTTGGTTGCTTCCAGTGATCTCTCACACTTTCACACTGAGAGCCGTGCCAACCAGATGGACAGCCGCATTCTCAGGGCAGTGGAGGCAATGGACGTAGCAGAGCTCTATCGCCTGAACGCGCGTGGCGAAGGCGAAGCCTGCGGTTTGGCACCTATCGCAACGGCGCTGCTCGCTTGTCGCGAGCTCGGCGCAGACCGCGTGATCCTGGCAGATCACCGCACTTCAGCCGCTGTGACACATGATACCAGTTCCGTCGTCGGGTATGGGTCAGCACTCATCACCAAAACAGCTTGAGCGGTGAATACTGTGCGTCGTTCTGGTTCCAAACCGCACCGTACTTCCCTGACGCTGTTGATATTGTTCCTATTGCTCAGTGCCGGCTGCCAGCCACGCTATGAAGGCCGCCCAACAGCACGCCCCACGCCACTGCCAACCAACACAACCACGCCAACCTCAACCTATACCCCCAGCCCTGTACCCACGGTGACTTCTTCCCCCACGAACACACCCACGCCTTCTCCCACCCCGCTGCCTAGCGCCACCCCTACGTTCACCCCAACGCCCATCCCGCCACGCGCTGCCACACTTTTCCCGCTCACAGCCGGCGGCGCAAGGACAGTAGATTGGAGCTACTATTACATCAGCCGTAAGGAAACCCGCAATGATGGCAGCCTGCTGAGCCTTTCTGCCACTGTCGCTTTTCAACTTCTGGACCGCGGCATCCACCATGAAACCTTGCGCATCCTCGATCAAGATGTGACCGTCTATTACCTGCGCGTCTCGCATACCTATAACCAAGTGCCAATTGAAACCCGCTTAATACTGACGGGATACTTTGGCAAGGATGTACCCATCAGCGTGCTGCCTGCAGATGGCTCGGCATATATCTCGGTGCGCAGCCAAAATTCCGATGCCGTCTTTGAGCCTTGGCGCATCCATCAGGATTGGCAGCAGCCATATGATCAGCGCGTGGAGTTATTTGACGACTTGCTGCTCAGCGAATTCGAGCGGCTGCTCGCAGACTTGCCCGATGAGGTCATTATCCTCGCGCATCACCCCATCATCTGGCCTCCGGATGAGTGGGACCAGGCTGTTCTGGACATGTCCCGCGTGAGCGCACAGGCGGCGCGTTTGCAACCATTTTTTGAATTTGACGCCTTTAATATCTTGCTCGGGCAGAGCGATGGTGCACTCGCATGGGCAAATTACCTTACGGCAAGCCAGCCCATTCCTGAGGGATTAAAAGAAGATGGCATGTCTTTTTCAGCTGAATACTTGATTATCATCGTTCCCTAATGGATACACCCATATCAATTCAAGCTCCTCGATTTGCGGATGTCAGCATCAACCTGGCACGTATCGATCGCAGCTATCATTATGCCATCCCCGATGAGCTGCAAGGCAAATTGCAGCCTGGCTGTTTAGTCATCGTGCCTTTTGGCAAGCAGGTGGTGCAAGGCGTAGTGCTTGCTTTGATTGACCAGCCTGAAGTGCCCGAGGTTTTAGAGGTCCAAGAGCTCATTTCGGAAGATACAGTGCTCACGCCGGCTCAATTAGCCCTCGCCAAGTGGTTAGCCGATGAGACCTTTGCGCCATTGGGTGCGTGTGTGAACCTCATGATCCCTAATGGCTTATCCCAGCGCGCGGACCAGCTTGTTACGCTTGTGCGCGATTTCGACGAACCGCCGGCAGATCTACCTCCCTTGCAGAAGCGCATCCTCAAGCTGCTCAAAACGCGTGGTCCTTTACGCGCTGGGCAGATCGAGCACGCCCTCCCAAAGCTGGAATGGCGCCGCAGCTTGGATACCTTGCGGAAAAACGGTTGGGTAAAGACCGAAAATATACTGCTCCCAGCACGCATTAGCCCGAAAACCGTCCGTACGGCTCAGCTTTCCATCCCTCCCCAAGCCGTGGCTGCCTTAGATGC
>DICP01000006.1:19628-33930 GCA_002417685.1 Candidatus Mesolinea sp. UBA5823 | reverse complement strand
CAGGAAGCCTTCCCGGTGGATTTCTCTTGGATTTATGCGCAAACCGGCGCTTCTTACACGGATCTCAAAGCCTTGGCAGAGCGAGGGTACCTGCACTTCAACGAAACTGAGGTTTGGCGCGACCCGCTGGACAAAATCGAAGCCACACTAACAGAGCCGCCCACACTTACCAGCGATCAGCAGCAAGTTTGGGATCAGATCGCACCTTTACTGGGCAAGCCAGAAAGTAAACCCGTTTTATTGCATGGCGTGACCGGTTCTGGCAAGACGGAAATTTATCTGCGGGCGGTAGAGCAGGTGTTAGCCCAGGGAAAGCAAGCCCTTATTCTCGTGCCCGAAATTTCGATGACCCCGCAAGCTGTGCGGCGTTATATGGCACGCTTCCCCAACCAAGTGGGGCTGTACCACTCCAAACTCTCAGAGGGTGAGCTTTATGACACTTGGCGGCGCGCACGCCAAGGTGACCTTTCAGTCATCGTGGGGGCACGCAGCGGGCTTTTTGTGCCGCTGCCTAAGTTAGGCTTAATTGTACTGGACGAGTGCGATCATGAATCTTACGATCAAACCGACCGTGAGCCTTTTTATCATGCCGTCGAGACAGCCGAGGCTTATGCGCAGATCTGCAATGCCAACTTGATTTTTGGCAGTGCCACCCCGCGCATCACCCAGTATTACAAGGCACAGCGTGGGATATGGACCTTGCTCGAGATGCCGCGACGCATCTTGGCACACCGCCAAGCCATAGAGCAGCAAGCCGCTCACCTGCACATTCAATTGCCAGAGCTGCCAGCAGGTGAAGCTCTGCTCAGCTTAGACCTGCCGCCTGTGGAGGTGGTGGACATGCGCGCGGAGCTGACCAGCGGCAACTCTCATGTGCTTTCGCGTGCATTGCAAAGCGCCCTCAGCCAGGTGTTGGCGGATAACCAGCAGGCGATTCTCTTCCTCAACCGCAAAGGCAGCGCCACTTATGTGTTTTGCCGCGAGTGCGGTGAGGCGATCACTTGCCCGCGTGATCTCACCCCCCTGGTTTACCATCGCGATCGCGGCGGGCTACTCTGCCATATCTGTGGATATACCCGTAAAATGCCAACCAAATGCCCACATTGCGGCAGCAAGCAAATCCGTCAGATGGGCATTGGCACCGAACGGTTGGAAACATTGGTTAGCAAGCAATTTCCGCAAGCGCGCATCTTACGCTGGGATGCTGAAACCACCACGACGAAAGATGCCCACGAGCTCATCCTCTCGCACTTCAGCGCACACCACGCCGATATCCTCATCGGCACGCAGATGCTGGCTAAAGGCTTAGACTTACCGCTGGTCACTTTGGTTGGCATCATTTTGGCAGAAGTGGGCCTCAAGCTGCCCGACTATCGCGCTGCCGAGCGCACATTTCAGGTACTCACCCAGGTGAGCGGGCGTGCCGGGCGCAGCCCGCTGGGCAGCAAGGTAATCTTGCAGACTTATGAGCCAGAGAATTACGTCATCCAAGCTGCCTCAAAGCACGATTTTGAAGGTTTCTACCGCCAGGAGCTCGCACAGCGTCGAGAACTTTCCTACCCACCCTTTGCGCGCTTAGTACGTCTGGAATATCGGCATACCAACGAAGCCAAGTGCGAAGGCGTTGCCCGGGAGCTAGCCAACATCCTCAGCGAGGAAATCATAAGCCTGGGAATGAAAGAGACCGATTTCATCGGCCCGGTGCCTTGTTATACACGAAAGCTGTATGGCCGCTTCCGCTGGCAAATCATTTTGCGCGGCCCAAACCCAGTCCCACTCTTGCAGGGGCTGCCGCTGCGTGGCTGGATTGTGGAAGTTGACCCCCCGAATCTGCTATAATGAATGGACAAATTTCCCTCAAGCTAATAAGTAGGGAAACACAAAAATCTGAATTATCTGAGGCTATCTTGCAATACAGGTATCAACATGGCACAACGGCGTGAATTAATTTCCTGGGATGAGGTCTCCAAGCTTATTGATCTCCTGTTACCCCAATTCGAGCAAACATATAATGTGATGGTCATGATTACCCGCGGGGGAATTGTGCCCGGCGGTATGCTCGCCGAAGCGATGGATATTCAATATATTTTTACCGCTTCGGTCGACTTCCCAGCAGAGGAGCATTTTGCTACACCCCAACAAACTAAGTTCCTCTCCTGGCCAAAGTTCCTCCAATTCCCAGATGATAAATACTTAACCCTCCAAAATGTACTTATTGTGGATGATGTTTGGGGTTCGGGGCGCACCATCACCGCGGTGAAGAACCGCGTAGCAGCTGCCAGCGGGCATCCTTCCACCTGCGTACTCCACTTCAACCCCTACCGCAACTTATTTGGCAATCAGCGCCCAGACTACTACGGCGCAATTACCGATGCGCATATCGTTTACCCTTGGGAAAGTGATCGTGGTTTTCAATCCCGCTTTATTACCAATATTCCCTAAGCCTTAAGCCCGATCTGTATTTCCAGGAGAAGATATGCAAAAAACTTTGCGTTGGTACGACAGCCTCACCATCAACATTTACTTCTTCGGCCTCACCCTGCGCGCCCAAACGCTCACGCCCCTCATTCTGCCGCTCTTGGTGCAGCAGTTTGTGGGTGACGACAATAAAGGCGCCAGTTACGGCAATATCCGCCTGTATTCCCTCATGATCGCCGTACTCGTGCAAGCTTTAGCCGGGATGTTCTCCGACCGCAGCACTTCCCGTTGGGGCAAACGCAGACCGTTTATGCTTGCCAGCTCACTGCTCGAGGCGCTCGTTTTCATTGCTATCGGTATTATCGCCGCACGCATGGAAGGGCAGGCGGGTTATAACGCCTTGTTTGCCGCCGTGATCGCCTCGATGGTATTTTCGAACATTGGGCAAGGTGCTGCCCAGGGGCTCATCCCTGACTTAGTGCCGCCCGAGAAGCAAGGGCGTTTTGCGGGCATTAAAGCCCTGCTCGAGCTGCCATTGCCCTTGATCTTTATGGCTTTTTTCGTCTCGCGGATGATTGCCGCCGGCAACCTGTGGGGCGCTATCACGACCGTGATTATCACCTTACTGGTTTGCACCGCGATTGCCATGCTGGTGCGCGAAACCCCTCAAGATAAAGCTCCATATCCCCTAGACTGGAATGCTATTGGCCGGCTGATCGCCATGACCGCAGCTTTTACTCTGGTGATATTGTTTTCTGGCTGGGCTGTCCAGCAGCTAATACCATTGGTGAGCAACCTCCAACTTGGCTCATCCCCGGCTCTTACCATCTTGATTGGCCTCATCGGTATGCTTATTGCCGTAATGGTTGGTGTGTTGGTTAGTTTACGCCTTAGCTTAGGCAAAGAGAGCCAAGAAAAACCCGCCTTCACATGGTGGGTGATCAACCGCTTAGCTTTTTTGGTGGCTGCCAGCAACTTAGCAAGTTTTTTACTTTACTTTTTACAAGAGCGCTTCCCTGGATTACAAGGAAACGCTGCTGCCCAGCCAGCAACCTTACTCGTGATGGCAACAGGCATTGCCATTTTGGTGGCAGCCCTACCAGCCGGCTGGTTAGCCGATAAAATCGGCACCAAACCAGTCCTGGCTGTTAGCGGCATCATGGCTGCCTCTGGCACGTTGGTGGTCATTGCCGCGCAGGATATGTCCACAATGACCGTAGGGGCAGTTCTGGTTGGGGTAGCCAGCGGTGCTTTTTACTCCGCCAACTGGGCGCTCGGCACGCAGCTCGTCCCCAAAAAGGAGGCTGGCCGTTACTTGGGTATCTCTAACCTGGCAGGTGCCGGCGCAGGTGCCATCGGCGCTTATATTGGCGGACCCATCGGGGACTCCTCAGGGTATGTCGTTCAGATGGCAATTTACGCCGCGCTGTTTCTCTTTTCCACGCTCGCCCTTTTGCGCATCAAACCCACTAATCACAAGGCAGAGCACGCATGAGCAACCCGATGAGCGAAGCTGAGCGCAGCGCTGCCTGGCAGGAACTGCAGGGTTTTGCTCGCGCACTTCGGATGCTCAACGCACCGCAGATCCGTGCAGCTTTTGTGATCGGCTCATTCCCAGGCGGCTACTTTAGGCCAGGGCAAAGCGACCTGGATGTGGTCATAATCTTTGCGGGTTCACCCCCAACAGATGAACCTACCTGCCAACAACATCAAGCCTTACGCCAGGCTATCAAGGAGCTCGCCAGCAAAGCCTCTCCTTATGAGATTGAGCCTATGTTTATTTACGAAGCAGAGCTTAAGCGGGACCCGCAGCGCGGTTTAATGCCCCGCGCCGACTTTGCTTTACGGCTGCTCTTGCAGAGCCAGCTGCTTATGGGGGAATTCGACCTGCACCAGGTGGACCAACCGCTGCCACAGGATTTTACTTACGTCCTGCAGCGATACTTAGAATACTTTCAGCACAAAAATGGTCCTGATGGCTTCGACCAAGCGCCGCTCTCAGACTTGGTCAAACATGTGCTCACGCTCATGCGTTATGCACTTATCATTTGCTGCCATCACGTTCAATATAACAAATTCGCTGTCTTGCAGGATTACCTACGCCTTATCCCCGAGTTGCCGCTGCCTGATTCGCTTCAAATGGCTATCGAAAAGTCTTTGCAGGGCGAACCCATAGACCAAGATTTGGCAGCAGCATTCCGGCAAGAATTGCCTGCCTTTCAACAGGCACTTGTTGATGCAATGCTCCGCGCTAAACCTGAATCACACTGAGCCGCGAGCCTTGTGAGGTTTTCTCCACCTCAATCCGGGCTGGGAATTGATCTTTGAGTTCATCCAAGTGGGTGATGACCAAGATTAGGTCAAAATCGCGGTGCACCTGACCGATGGCTTCGATCAAGCGCTGCCTGCCTTCAGCATCCTGATTGCCAAAGCCTTCATCAATAACCAAAGTGCGCACTTGAGCGCCGGCTCGGCGCGCCAAGACGCGTGCCAGAGCCAAACGAATCGCAAAGTTGATGCGGAAAGCCTCACCGCCAGAGTAGGTTTCATAGTCACGCGTGGCAGCCCCATCACTGATGAGGATATCGAGCGTTTCGATTTTATCCTCCCGACGGGAGCTTTTACGTTCTCGCTGCGTGCTGAAAGTAACGCTCATGGTGTAATTCGAAAGCTGGCTAAGGATGTTATTGGCTTCATCTTGAATAGCTGGCAAAGCTTGCTCGATGAGCATCGCCGGCACGCCATCTTTCGAGAAAGCCCGCTCCAGTTTTTTAAGACGGGCGATTTCCAAGAGAATCTCGTCCTTTTCTACATGCAAATTCTCTTTGCGCTGCTTTTGGACCTGGAGGTTATTGATCAGTTGCTCCACAACGATTAAGTTCCGCCGGATACCCGCCTCTTCTTCTTTCAGTCTTACCAAGTCTTCTTCCGTGATATCCAACGAAGGTAAGCCCTGAGAAGCTTGTTCGAGGGCTGCTTTTGCCTGGGAATATTCCGCTTGCGCCTCGCTTAGGTCGGCGGTTTTCTTCTCGAGGGTAGCTTCTTGCTCCACAAGCGTCTTTTGCAGCTGCGCTAAGTTATTTTTTGCGATGGCAAGATGGTTATAGGCTTGTTGAGCTGGCTCTGCTGCTTGTACAGCTTCGCGCAGCTGCAAGTGTGCATCACGGTCATAGCCTAACTTCTGAAGTGCATCTTTCACTATTGTTAATTCTGCTTGCGCATCTGGTAGAATTTCATCGCGCTCCAAGCGGGCATGGATCTCTTCAAGGCGGGGAGCTTTTTCTTGCTGCCATTTTGCCCACTGTTCAGCTGCTGAATCGATCAGCTGGGTAAGTTGATCGGTCTGGCGCAAGAGCGTCTGCAAGCGGCTTTCGGCATCCCTAATTTGTCTGAGCTGCTGCTCCAGCTCTGCCAGCTTATTCTTGAGCTCTTTAGCCATGTCTTCATTGGCTTTATAAGCAAAGCGCAGCGCCTCCAACTGTTGCTCGAGCTCTGCTTGCAAGCGGTCACGGTCATGTGCGGCTAAGGGCTGTCCGCACAGAGGGCAGCTTGCACCTTCCACAGCGCTCAACTGCTCCAAGCGCTCACGCAGCTCCTTGCCTTGTTTTTCAATGCCAGCATTTTCAGCTTGTTTGGCAGCCAGCTGGTCTTTGAGGTTTTGCTGTTCTGATTCCAGTTCCGCTCTGAGCGCAATTTGCGCTTCTAAAGCGGCAATTTGTTGCTCGAGGGCTGCCCGCTGGTTAATCCTTTCATCATTTTGCTGATAGTCCTTTTCGATTGTTGCCTTATCCTGCTCCAGTACGCGCATTTCTTGCTGAAGGTCATGGCGGGCAAGCTCAAGCTGTTGTTCCAGGGTTAATTGGCGGTTTTCCAATGGCCGCGCTTGCTCATCCAAGGCATCCATTGCGGCTAATTCCTGCCGTAAGCTGACTAAGTGGTCATAAGCCGCTTTTATTTCTTCTTCGCGGGCTAATTCCTGATTTACTAGCGCGAGTTCATCTTGGGTGCGCTCCACGCGCGTTTGCAGATCGTTTTGTTCTGCCAATAAGCGCTCCACTTGCTGCCGATAGGTCTCAACCAGCTGACGGCGGCCAGCTAATTGCTCTTCGATGAGGCGCTTCTGTTCTAATTGGAATTGAACATTTTGCACTTTTGCAGAAGCGGCTGCGGCTTGCGCCTGCTTGAGTTTTAATTCCTCTTTATAACTTGGTTCTTTATCCAGTTCTGCCTGAATATCAGCCAAGCGGGCATCAATTTGGTTGATTTCTCCTTGCTTTTCGCGGATCATTTCGGCTGCGCGTTTGCGATATTCTTCCCAGCGGTCCAGCCCTAAAATGCTGCCAAGAACCTTTTTGCGTTCGGATGGTGTCTGCGTGGCAAAAAGGTCAGCCTTGCCTTGCAGGAAGAATGAAGCATTGATAAAGGTCTCATAATCCAGCCCAAGCGTGCGCAGGATTTTGGCATTGGTCTCGCTCATCGTGCGCTCGGTGAGGGTTCTCCAACTAGAGCCGCCATCTGCGCTCTCCGGTTTGCGGATGAAAAAATCTACCTGGGAGCCTTTCCCCCTTGTGATGCTGCGCACAATTTTATAAACTTCTTGCTGATAGCCAAACTCTAAGCTCACCTCAGCTTTATCACAGGTTTCATTGATGATGGCTTCATCACGCTTACGGGCTTGCCCATAGAGCGCATAGGTGATGGCATCCAGGAGCGAGGATTTGCCTGCGCCATTTGGTCCGGAGACACACACCAAATCCAAGCCAGTAAAATCAATTTCAGCGGCTTCTCGATAGGATGTAAACCCGCTGAGTCTTAATTTAATCGGTATCATCGGCTTCGAACCCCAAACTGCGGTTTATTTCTGCGATTGTCTTCGGCTGCTCTTGGCTGCCCAGCACCTGCTGCCAGAAGCGTGCGTCATAACGCCGCGAGCGGATCGGGATAGGCATGGGCACACCCCAGCCAAGCATGAGCACCTCTTCTTTTGGCTGGAGTTTCGCTAACATTCCGCGTAAGGCACCGCGCCCAGGCAAGCCCGAAAGCACCGCGTTGATGTCATCTTCATCGCCTAACGAGCCAGAAATGCGCGTCCCAAGTTGAGACATGACCTCATCATAAATCTGTGAGGGGCGCTGGTCGATAATCAGCAAAGTAACGTAATATTTGCGCATCTCGCGTGCAATGGTGCTGAAGATGGTCTGCGAAGCCATGCCGCGGTTGAGCAGCTTATGCGCCTCCTCCACTACCACCACCAGCGGTTTGGGTTGCTTCCCTTTGTCCTTATAGGAATCTTCAGTAAGCTTTTTCCAACGGTCCCGGATTTTACGGGTCAGCAGGTTAGTGACGAGCAAGTAATCCAAGTCGTTGCTGTACTCTCCAAAAGAAAGAATCACATGAATGCCATTCTCAAGGCTGTCAATGACCTCCTGCAGTCCACGGGTAGCGGTGCTGCGCACGAGATAATCCTTGCGCATAACGCGGTCCAGCTTGCTGCGCAGAGCTTCAGCTGACTTGGCATTCACACCAGCCTGATTAGCCCAAGAAGCAACGCTATCGGGCGCCGGCACTGATGATTTGCCATCTTCTTTCTGTTCCATGGCGCCGTTGCGCATATCCGCAAATTCCGAGAACCACTGATCGCCAAAGTCCCGTTCCAATGCAGAAAGCACCGTAGCAGCAGTTTCATTCAGGTTCAGCTCTTCCGAGAGCAGCAGGATATCCTCACTGGTAATGTCGGATTGAGCAATCTCCAGGGTGAAATCCGCCGGCAGCTTGCCAAAATTGGTCTTGGCGCCCAAACCGACTAAGCGCACCTTAGCGCCAAACTTGCCTTTAAGCCCGGGTACCGCCTGGCTGGTATCCGAAGAAATGCTATCTGGTCCATATTCGTTGTGCATATCAAAAATAAGTGTAGCAGTATGCCCAGCGTGGATTAATCCAGCTAAAATCATGCGCGCCAGGAAGGACTTCCCTGAGCCCGTGGTACCGAAAATGCCTGAGGAGCGCTGAACCAACTTCTCCAAATTGAGGCACACCGGATGCCCCTGCTCGCGGGTATGCCCCACGCAAAAGATATTGTGATTATCTTCTTCGCCAAAGATCTGGGCAATATCCTCAGCATCCGCTAAGCGCACCAGGGCATGGTGGCTCGGGACGGTCTTGACTGTGACGGGAGCCGCATTTTCAGGGTGCTCCTGACGCCAGGCTTCGTAACCCGGGCTGCCAGGCTCGGGCCCGCGGTCAATCATGAGGACAGGCATGACGTTCAGGTTGGTGAAAAGCGTCTGCCCGTGCAGCAGACCGGCTAAACCGGCTGGCAGGCGCAGTTCGCTCTGCTCATCGGCAAAACGCGGGTCGGTTGCGCCTAACTGTAAATCCGTCACCAACCCATAGAAGCGCCAGGTGCCGCTATCGATGACCACAAAAGCGCCTTCCTGCACCTCCTGCGGCGGCACCGTCAGGCGCACCTGCAGGTTGGCTTCCAGCCCGCCACCCACCACGTAGCCGATTGGTTTATTGGTTTCAAATGTTTGCTTGATCAGTTCTGCCATGGCTCCCTCACTCTAATTCCGCTAAGGCGTTGAGCACATTCATTAAGCGCGGGTAGTCATCGCGCAACAAGGTAATTAACTCTTGACAAGCACCGCCATACCAATCAGGCTTGCCTTGCAGCTCGTTGGCAGCGCGGGCTTGGGCTAAGTGTGCCACCAGCAGCTCTTCAACCGGTTGATCTTCCAGCCGCAGGATGTGGCGGAAGTAACCATAACCTCCGCTGTTCGTGAAGCGCACCAGCTCCGCATCATCGCACAGATAAAGCGCATCCAGGCTGAGCGGCGGGCGCGGCGGTAGGCGGTGGTAGAGCCTGCCAGCACGCTGAAAGCCCACCGCCAAAACATAAATCTCCACTGGCAGGTTGCGGTTGTAACGGTTATCTGCTGTGTATTCACTGGGAATGCTCAGCCCGGAAACCAGCTGTTTGACCAAGCCATCATCATTAATTTGAATATTGGTAATCAGTCCAAAAATCTCGCTGCCGTCGTCCAGCTTTACCTTACACAGTGCCCCCAAAGCAGGCGTTTCTAGCTCTTTGACACGGCAGCCAGCCACAAATTGGCGGTTATCTGCCCGCAGTAGTTTCCCGATGGGAATCTTTGTTTCTTCGCTCATCTCGTCCCTCAGAATTTTAGCAATTGTTTGTTGGCATCCTTATTCGAATGCAAGCCGGCGTGTAAGCCCTGGCGTGCATATTCTTGCAAAAGCATAGCTTCCACTTGTTCGTGTTCCTGCACGGTTATTACCGCTAACTCGTGCGCGCGGTGCAGCAAGTAAGGGTAGGGGTGCCGATCCAACACCTGCACTTCCTGGAATATGACCGCATGCAACAGGTCCACAAGCTCTGGCTGGGCACTGAGCCATGCTGGGAATTCCACCCGAGCCAAGTAAGGCATACTGCCCAAGCTGATATTAATATAGAAGAAGTGCACCTTCAGGCTCGTTTGGGCAGCACCTTTGCTTACGGTCTCGAACACCGCTGAGCGCTCTCCAGGCACAGTGAGTAGCTTAGCCAGCAAGCGCGCATCGCTAATGCCGCGCAGGCTGCGTTTTTGGTCATCGTAAGCGATCAAGTCCATCTCCGGTGTGTGCAACAGGTCGAGCATCCGGCTGAGCATTTCTGCACCGGGCTTGTCGACGTAGCCAGCGCTAATGACGGCGCGCGCTTCTAATTGTTGGTGGATCTTACGCATCTCTGCCTGGAAGTTAAGCTGCGGGGCAGAATATTGCTGATAAATATCCAAAAGCCCGTCCGTGAGCGCAATCACAGGCGCTTGAGCCGCAAGAGCTGCCTCTAGTAGTGCCCGCCGCTCAGCAAAATCGCGATAGAGGGCGACCTCATCCTCCCCAATCAGGTTGCCTTCAGGGTTGAGGAGCTCCTCAGGATCGAGCAAAGTGCTCTGGATGCTGACTTCTGGGGCTGTGCCGCTGCCCAAACGCGCCTGAATCAAGCCCACATTGATGACTCCAAACTGGACGGGGCGATGGCGGTTAGGCACAATTTGCGAACCGTCTGCTGCGATGAGCGTATACCCCGCAGGAGGCAGCGGTGCGGCTTTATGTGTCAGCAATGGTTCAGAGACCGGCTTGGCGCAATACAAGCGGCGCAGCTGTGCTTCTGCTTTTTCGATTTTAGCACGCAGCGCGGCGACGTCTTCATCCAGGCGGGTGAATTGTTCCCAGAGAGCTTGCTCGGCTTGCGGCAGCGTAGTCTCGAATTCCTTCATGCGCTTGCCATACTCGGGTAAACGGCTTTCAATTTGATGATAATTAACTGGCATGATCCCTTATGAGAGGTTGTGAACTGAACCCCGCAGGTAATTATAACCAATGCGCACTGGGTTTGCCCGACATTTTAGGTAACGATACAGATTGCAATCACGTTACCCTCAACCAATTCCTCTTTATGATTTTTCTGGATTGTTTTCCCCCATTTCATTCCGGATATAGTTTTAGCCATAGGTTGATTTTTTCTATAGAACTATTCTTCATTGCACAATGGGAACATTTATTGCACATGTAGCGTTATGGTATAAACAAAGGTATCAAGGAGATTTACCATGAATAAGAAAACTATATTTATCATTGGGACCCTGCTGATAGGTGCAGTACTGCTTTCAGCCTGCGGGCAGATAGAAGCCCAAGGCGTATCCCCCACCTCAGAGCGCTACATCCGCGTAAGTGGGTCGGGAGAAGTGGCTGTAGTTCCCGATATTGCCTATATCAACATCGGCGTGCACAGCGAAGCCGAGGACGTAACCAGCGCTCTGGAAGCCAACAACACCCAAGCTGCAGAGCTGACCGAGGCATTGAAAGCCGAAGGCATCGAAGAGAAAGATATTCAGACAGCTAACTTTAATGTTTATCCACAAACGCGTTACGATAACATGGGCCAGCCAGTGGGCACCAGTTACGTGGTAGACAACACCGTCTACGTTACTGTGCGCGATTTAGCCAACTTGGGCAAAATGCTGGATACCGCCATTAGCGCTGGCGCCAATAACATCTACGGAATCAGCTTCGATATCGCCGATAAAGAGACCGTGCTGGCGCAAGCCCGCGAGTTAGCTATCAAGGACGCCGAAGCTAAAGCCCAATCTGTGGCAGAGGTAGCTGGTGTTACGCTTGGGCAAATTCTTTCAATTGACGTCAGCACGCCGACGTACAACCAGCCATACTTTGGCTATGGTATGGGCGGGGGCACCAGCCGTGTCGACACCTCCGTACCCGTTTCCGCTGGTCAGATTGTGGTGAGCTACACCGCCACGCTTAATTACGCCATCGAGTAATCCACCCTCAGTCCTTTCTGGTTAGAAGCAACCAGAACGAGCCTCCTTTAGCAGCCTGAAAGCAACTACTTTCAGGCTGCACCATTTAAATTGGCAACTGGCTGTGATAATCTTTTATGTTCTCGCTGGTGTCCTCAGTGCAGAGCCTCCTGTAAGGACCAGTGAGTGAATTTGACCGTAGGTCTCCCTCATTTCCAACATTGATTATCACAAATTGTCATTCCATGAACACAAAAATTGATGGCCGCCCATCAGTTAACTTTTATCCGATTTAGAATTGCTGGCACATAAAACCACCCGCCGTCTATGATAGAATTTCTGCAGTTTGAGGGTTAATTTTAGGAGAAATCCTCCCTCACTTTGCCCAAAAAGGAGAACCTATGCCCACACATCCCTTAGCCGGTAAACCTGCTCCCCTGGAGGTTTTGGTCAATATCCCACGCCTTGTTTCTGCCTATTACACCCTACATCCCGACCCCCAAAACCCAGCCCATGCGGTGGTTTTTGGCACCTCTGGGCACCGCGGTTCCTCTCTCACCGGCAGCTTCAATGAGGATCACGTCCTGGCGATAAGCCAAGCCATCGCTGAATATCGTAAGGCAGCCGGCATTACGGGACCGCTCTTCATGGGCATGGATACGCATGCCCTCTCGGAGCCGGCGCTCTACACCGCGCTGGAAGTCTTTGCCGGCAATGGCGTTGAGCTGATGATCCACGCCGGCATGCGCTACACACCTACCCCCGTCATCTCGCATGCCATTCTCACCTATAACGCTGCCCACCCTGGCACACGAGCTGACGGTGTGGTGATTTCACCTTCACACAACCCGCCCGAGGACGGTGGCTTCAAATATAACCCGCCTAACGGCGGCCCAGCCGATACCGATACCACCAAGTGGATCCAAAACCGCGCCAACGCTATCATCCGCGACGGCTTAAATGCGGTCAAGCGCTTGCCCTTCGAGAAAGCCCTCAAAGTTGAGACTACGCATGCCATCGACTTAATCACCCCCTATGTTTCCGACCTGGAGAACGTGGTGGATCTGCAAGCCATTGCCGCTTCTGGCATCCACATCGGCGTGGATCCGTTGGGCGGCTCGGGCTTAGCTTATTGGGAGCCAATGGCAGAGCGCTATCACCTCAACTTAGAGGCCGTCAACAAGCGCATCGACCCCACCTTCTCCTTCATGCCCCTCGATCACGATGGCAAGATCCGCATGGATTGCTCTAGCCCCTATGCCATGGCAAACCTGGTTGCGATGAAGGATAAATTCGACATCGCCTTTGGCAACGACGTCGATTACGACCGTCATGGCATCGTTACGCGCAGTATGGGCTTGATGGACCCAAACCATTACTTGGCTGTGGCAATTTTCTACATTTTCCAGCATCGGCCGGAGTGGCCCGCTACCGCCCAGGTAGGTAAAACCCTGGTCTCCAGCGTGCTCATCGATAAAGTGGCGCAGAAAATCGGGCGCCCGCTTTATGAAGTGCCGGTCGGGTTTAAATGGTTTGTGCCCGGCTTGTTGGCGGGCACCTTGGGCTTTGGCGGGGAGGAGAGCGCCGGCGCTTCTTACTTGCGCAAGAATGGCAAGGTCTGGACGACGGATAAAGATGGCATCATCCTGGACCTTTTGGCGGCCGAGATTTTGGCGGTCACGGGCAAAGACCCTGGCGAGCATTTCCAGGCGCTCGAAAGTGAACTTGGCCGCACTTGGTACAGCCGCATGGATGCCCCCAGCGGCACGCGCGAGAAAGCCATCCTGGCTAACCTTTCACCCGAGATGGTCACAGCCACCACGTTAGCCGGCGACCCTATCACTGCTAAACTGACCACAGCTCCGGGTAACGGCGCACCCATCGGAGGGCTGAAGGTGAGCACTGAGTATGGCTGGTTTGCTGCGCGTCCCTCCGGTACCGAGGATATCTATAAAATTTATGCGGAAAGTCTACGCAGCGCCGAGCACTTAGAGCGTATCCAAGCTGAAGCGCGCGAGATTGTGGACGCTGCCCTGGCTGGATGAAAATACCTAGGAGAAAATTAATAAAACCCCAAAGCAGGGGTCTTGATATATCAAACCTCAGGCAAAAGCCAGCACCAAGTAATAGCCTAACATCATTGCCCACAGCCAGGTGTCGGCGCGGTCCAAGATGCCGCCATGCCCGGGGATGAGCGTGCCGCTATCCTTCACGCCAGCCGCGCGCTTGAGCATGCTGATAAACAAATCCCCAAAGGGTGTAACCAGCGCCAAAACCAACCCCATCACCGCCCCTTCCCAGAGGGCTAACTCCGGCAGCACCGGCTGCAGCGCTAAGCTCAGCAGCATCCCGCTAGCGACCCCGAAAATTACCCCGCCAAGGTAGCCCTCCCAGGTTTTGCGGGGGCTCAAGCGCAGGCTCATCTTATGCTTGCCCCACTTTGTGCCAAAAATATACCCGCCCAGGTCCGCCATCCATACCAGCGCGAGTGTAACCATCACCCACCTATTGCCCTTGGGCAGCGCAGCCAGAGAAAGGAAATACCCGCCAAGCCAACCCAAGTA
>DICP01000006.1:17967-19603 GCA_002417685.1 Candidatus Mesolinea sp. UBA5823 | reverse complement strand
AGCAACGCCCATTCGGTGGCGGCAAAGCCACTGGCCTGCCGCAGGATGAGCAGCAGTTCCACACCGGCGAGCATGAGAGGAAAGGAAACATCATAGCCCATGGTTTTGAGCAGCCGCCAGTATTCCCACGTGCCGATGCCCAACATCACCAAGATGAAAATAAAATAAACGAGACCGCCCAACCAAGAAACGAGCAGCAACAGAGGCACAAAAACTAGAGCGGACTTAACGCGCACGCTTAACATAAGAGAACTTTAGGATTGGCTCAGCCCGCCAAAGCGGCGGTCACGCCGGCTGTACTCCACGAGCATCTGCCAGAAAACCTCCTCCGTGAAATCCGGCCAATAGGTTTCGGGGAAGACCCACTCGGCATACGCGCTCTGCCAGATGAGAAAATTGCTCGTGCGCATTTCGCCACTGGTGCGGATGATCAGGTCTGGGTCGGGGATGCCGGCGGTATATAGATTTTGGCTGATAAGCTCCTCATTAACCTCTTCGGGGGAGACGCCAGAGGCCACGATCTTGCGTACGGCTTGTGTAATTTCATCTCTGCCGCCATAATCTAAGCCCAATTGCACGGTGATGGCTGTGTTATTTTTGGTCAATTCGATAGCATCTTCGATTTTTTTGAGCAACTCTCGGCCGAGGCGTTCTCGGTGGCCAATGTGTAAGATGCGCACGCCCTCTTTATTTAAATTGTTCACTTCTCGATCGATAAAAATGGAGAGCAAGTTCATAATCCAGCTGACTTCATCCTGTGGACGCTTCCAGTTTTCAGTGGAGAAGGCATAAAAAGTCAGATATTTGATGCCAAACTTTTTGGCTGATAAGACCGTTGGCTTCACATTTTCCACCCCTGCTTTGTGTCCAGCCAATCGGGGCAGCCCTTGCTGAGTTGCCCAGCGGCCATTACCGTCCATGATCAATCCCACATGCGTGGGGATTTTTATATTTTGATTTTCTGCTGTCATGCCCTATATCTCGAGTATTTCTTTTTCTTTGCGTTCGCCAATCTGCTCGATTTTTTCCATCATTGCATTTGTAAGCTCTTGCAATTCATCTTCGGCCTGCTTTTCCTCATCCTCGGAAATTTCCTTCTCCTTCTCAAGATCCCTGAGGCTTTTGATGACTTCCCGGCGGATGTTACGGACGGCAACGCGGCAATCCTCAAGGCGGGCATTGACCACTTTCACCAGTTCACGCCGGCGTTCCTCCGTGAGGGCGGGGAGATTCAGGCGGATGGACTTACCATCGTTATTGGGGGTCAAACCCAGATCTGAAGCTAAGATTGCTTTTTCTATGGCTTTGAGAGAGGAAGGATCAAAAGGACGGATGAGCAGCTGACGCGATTCTGGCACACTGATGGTCGCCAGTTGAATGAGCGGCAGAGTGGAGCCATAATATTCCACCGGCAGCTTCTCGATCAGCGCGGGAGAGGCTCTTCCCGTGCGGATAGCTGTCAGGTCTTCCTCCAGGACGTCGAGCGTTACTTGCATACGCTGTTCAGCCTCTTTCATTAGTTCGGCAATCATAAAAACCTCCTTCAGTTTAAACCATCGACTAAAAGCCTACCTAAACTTCAGCGCAAATTATAGCATTTTTAGCTTAGAGGTTGGACGATAATTATTTGGTTCAT
>DICP01000006.1:7274-17887 GCA_002417685.1 Candidatus Mesolinea sp. UBA5823 | reverse complement strand
AACATGGCTATTAGTGAAGACCGCCGCATTCAACGAACCCGCAAAGCCTTAATTGACAGTCTCCGCGAGTTGATTTTTGAGAAAGGCTACGATGATATCAGCATTCAGGATATCACCGATCGAGCAAATATGGGACGCGCCACTTTTTACTTACATTACGGTGAAAAGGATGATCTTTTATCCGACTTGCTTCACAATGTGGTAAAAGAATTCTTTGATTCTACACCTGAAATATTAAAGAACCAATGGACTCTTCAAGATACATCAGCTGTTCAAAAAATTTTCGAACTTGCTGGTTCACAATCTGATCTTTTTTGCAGCTTGATATTAAGTCATGGGAGTTTTACAGCGGAGCGTCACTTACAAAGCGCCCTCAGAGAATTAATCACGTCTAACCTAAATAGCGAGTTAGAAAAAGGAAATCTTGAGCTTGTATTGCCTCAAGAATTCATTGAGAATTATTATTCTGGCGCATTACTTGCACTAATACTGTGGTGGCTATACTCTGAAATGCCCTACACCCCTGCAGAAATGGCAGACATGTATCGCAAGGTTACCATCGAAGGACGCACTAAGTTGTTGCGCCCCAAGGCAGAAACTGCCTAAGAAACGATCCCAACAAAAATTGAGCCACCTACTCTAATAAAAGCGTCCAAGCCAATCCTTAATAGCGATCCTCGAGAGCTACCAGACATCCTAAATGTAAAGGACAAGTCCAAAAAGAGAACATCTATTACCCTGAGAATTCCAATATTCAATGGTCAATAATCCGAATGTCTTCTCGGAATCCTAAAACCTATTTTCACTACCCATCATCAATCGGAGTAGAATAAAGCCAATACATACAGAGCCCTTAGTGAGGCTTAGGGTGATGTAGTTTGTGAAGAAGGACTACCGAATGAAAAAGACAGGGGTTATGCTATTAATGCTTTTACTCGCAGGAATTGCGCTCTCTGCCTGCAGTACCGCTACCCCTAACCCAACAAGCACAACTACGCTCGCACCCAGCCCAACCTTCACCCCGCTGCCCAGCCAAACCCAACCACCGACTGCAACCCCCACTCCTACCGAAACACCTACCTCAACAACCACCCCCACACAAACTGACATACCTTTCGCCGGCTTCCCCAAGGAATTCCGCCTTTACCGCGCTTGGAATAATGGAGACGAGACTTATTTTTACTTCTTCCAGGCTAATATCATCGACAAGCTTTATGCGAAAGCCGATGATTATGACCTGGTGTGCAACCCCGATCCGCTCTACTCATATCACATGCAATGCATTGCCAAAACTAAAATTTTTGGAGAAGATGAAATGACCTTCACCTTCTATAACGATGAGGCCCGCCAGCATCCTGTATTCTCGCAAGTTTTTTATACTGGTTTGGTAAACGATATTGTTTACCATCACGCTAATGATTGCCCGGACCGAGGCAAGGACGTATATTGCGAATCCGAGTACCGCCTCTACGATGGACGTTGTTATTACGCTCACACTTGTTATGACGCCTGTGGGCTTTATTATTCTCGTGATAACCTCCCTGAAGTTTGGAATGAATTTCAGGGTTACACTGTTCCTTGCAATTAAAGGAGAAGAGCGTTTACTCTTTTGATAAAATTTGCCAATTTTCGAGAATATGATGAAATTCCAACGCCTAATCTTAATCTTCTTTACTGCTATCCTTTTAGCCGGCTGTGCCACACAATCGACCGCGCTGCCCACGGCTACATCCACCTTCCTGCCTACGGTGACGGCGACTTCCAAGCCCAGCGCTACGCCGACCAGCACAAGCACGAGTACCCCAACCTTAGTTCCCACCGATACCCCCCAGCCTTCCCCGACCTTTACAGTCGTGCCCTTCCCGGGCTTTTCGACGATGTTCAACTACTATAAAGGTTGGATAGACGGTGATCAGACGCACTTTTATTTCCTGAATTCCCGCGTTCCAAATAGAGTATACGGCTTAGTTGAAGGCACACACGAAATTATCTGCGACCCTGATCCCACTTATTCCTATCACATGGAATGCCTGAGTGATTTCACCGAATGGGATCAATCTTATCTGGAATTTACCTTCTATGCGGATGAAGCCCACACTCAGGAAGTTTATAAGCAAGTCTATTACACTGAGTTTGGCAGCGACCCACGGTATATCCCCGTCGATTGCGAAGCGGAATTCCGCATTTATGACGGCCGCTGCTATTACGCTTACACCTGTTACGATAAGCAAGGAAATTACCTATACTCCATGGATAACATCCCTTATGGCGGGCACTTTGAGGGTTACTCGGCGCCTTGCCCCCCATAATCCAAAGCTAAAGCAGCGAAAGGATCCCCTTTCGTTGCTTTTTTCTTTATTGTCTGCGCCAAAAATTAATACTTATAAATCCCCCCACCGATAAATTCACGGATCACGGAGTTTTCAGGCACGATGCTGTCATCCTCGACAGCGTCAATCTCCTCGAAAAGCTGATGCACGCGTTCCGCGCGCTCGTAGGCATCTTGATGGAGCGGATCATCTTTGTATTTTTCAGCCCAGCGCGCAAAATCATCCCCACGCTTTGCCTTGTAGAGCGGCAGCTCGTAAGGCATGGCGCTATTGATAATCGTATCGACTGTATTCACGTACGGTATGATGTTGCGCAGCTCGCTGGTGCGCACATAATGCCAATGCAGCAAGGTCTGGGTGGGGTCATAAGCACGATGTACTGCGTCGCGCAGCATACGCCGCATCAGGCGGATGTCGGTCCAGCGTACATAGCGCCCTTCATTATCCTTGAGCTGCAGCAGCGGTTCGATGTAGAGCTTGAATTTCATCTCTTCCGGCACAGAACTGGTCATCTCAGGGTATAGCCCGTGCAGGCTGTCGATCAAAATAATTTCGTTACTCTCTAACTTCATTGGGGTTGTTTTCTCACTGCGTTTGCCGGTCTTAAAGTCGTAGTATGGAAGCTGAACTTCCTGTCCATTTAGCAACGCGGTTAAGTGCTGATTAATCAGGGGTAAATCAAGTGCTTGCGGGGTTTCAAAGTCATAATCCCCAAATTCGTCCTTGGGGTGCATCTCCAAATCATGGAAGTAATTATCCACGTTCAGGGTTACCAAGCGCAATCCGGCTTTGGCTAAGTGCTCGCCGAGCTTAATCGTCGTCGTCGTCTTACCACTGGAGGAAGGTCCAGCAATAAACACCAAACGTACTTCGCCATGCCGCCCAAGGATCAAATTAGCAGCATTCTCGACGTCTTCATGGTAGGCTGCCTCCGCTGCTGTGACAATTTCGTTCAGCCTGCCTTGACGTATATGCTCGTTGAGGAGTTTGACCGTGTGCACCTCGTGGCTGCAAGCCCAATCTAAGATGCTCCACAATTTTGCCCAAGGGATATTGCTGGAAGGCCTCTGACCAGGCTCAAGGCGCTTTTCACGCTGGCGAGCCCGTTCATCGCGATAAAGGATATAAGCCTTTGCCACTTTGGCATGCCCATTTTCGATGAGTACTTTCTCGACCAAGTCTTGAATCTGCTCAATGTTGGGGAACACGCCTTCTGGTGTCATTTCCTCAAGCAGCGCCACCACTTGGCGCGAAAGCTCTTCAGCAGTCTGGCGGTCTCGCCCGCCCACAGCCACGGCTGCTCGATAAATGGCATTGGTGATGCGCTCCGGGGTGAAAGGCACGACCGCACCATTGCGCTTAATCACATGCGTAATCTTAGCCAAAGTAACCTCCTACTCCATGTGTCTAAGGTGAGATTAGTTCATGGGATATTTTATCATGAGGGTCAGATACTATGCGCAAAGGCGGCTTTTCAAGAGGCTTAAGTTGCTTCTCCTTCACGCTCGGCTGCCTTGAACCTAAGCATAACTGTGGTGCCCACTCCTATTTCGCTAGCCATACTGATTTGACCGTTCATGTTTTCTACCAAGCCTTTAGCGATAGAAAGCCCCAAACCAAAACCGTTACCGCTGAGGCGATCTGCACGGTAAAAACGCTCGAAGACGTGGGTTAATTCTTCAGGTGATAAACCCTTACCGTGATCGATGACCCGAATTTCCACTTCATCCTCTACCCGCTGCGCTTCAAGCACAATATCACGTTGGGAATGCTTGATAGCGTTATCAACCAATATAAGCATTACTTGCTTTAAAGCATCTTTGGTAGCCATCACGTTCAGATCATCGGGAACGCCAAGGCTAATTTGTCGGTCTTCGCTCAGCAGCTTTACTTGTCGCACGACGTCTTGAAGCAATATTTTGAGATTCACCGGTTCCAAGAGCATGTTTTTGGTCGAATCCGCCCGAGCCTGCTCTAATAGCTCGTTGACTAAACGGATCATGCGGTCAGTTTCATCAACCATATCGTTGAGGATATCTGCAGTTTCATCTTCCGGAATTGGCGGTTCATGCCGTAACAAACCCAGGTTACCCCGCAAGGTAGTGAGGGGAGTGCGTAGTTCGTGCGAAACATCCGCGAGAAAATCGCGCTGCATTTCCAATGCACCTGAGACCTTTTTGTAGGCTTCTTCTAATTGCTCCAACATGGTATTGAAAGTCTTCGCCAACTGTCCCACTTCGTCATTAGGACCGTTATAGTCCACCCGTCGGGAAAAATTTTGTTCGTTACCGATTTGCTGGGCTGTTTGGGTAATGCGTTTGATTGGGCGCAGCAGATAGCCAGAAAGCACCCAGCCGATGATCGAAGCAAGCACTAAAACTACCAAATCCGCCGTGATAAGGGTATTGCGTAAGGCATGCAAGCTTTGTTCACGCTCGGTGAGCGGACGTGCTACCTGTAAAATCATATAAAGCTGGTTATCCACAATGATGGGTCGGTTGAGCACGAGCAGATTCACACCGACGTTAGTAGTCTCCCACCAGGCATTACCATTCTGTAATTGCTCCATACCCTCTTTGCTGATGGGTAAGCCTTTGTCTGCTAATCCAAAAGGTGCGGCAACCAGATTGCCAGATGCATCGAGCACGCGCACAATCTCCCGCTCCCTCAAGCTTTTGATTTCTAAGGCATTAGAAAGATTCTCAAATAGGCGTGGATCGCTTTCTTGTAGATTAGGACCAAGCGAAGGCGGGTAAAGCAGCACGAGTGGAATAAGGTTAATCGCCACCTCATCGCTGCTTTTGGTCAGAGCACTTTTCAGCGTCCGGAGGGTATTAATTGCCTGAATATTATAGAGCGCCACGCTAAAGACGGTGAGCGTTGCCAATAAAATTAGGTTGTAAACCAAAGTAAAGCGCACGCGGATGGACATTATTCCTCGCGGAGCATATAGCCAATCCCTCGCACCGTTTGGATCAGGCGGGGTTCATTCTCTGCCTCTAATTTTTTACGCAAGTAGCTAATGTAAATCTCCAAAACGTTGCTATCTCCGCCAAAGTCATAACCCCACACATCCATGAGGATCTGATTACGCTCGAGCACCTGCCGTGGATGGCGTAGAAAGTAATAAAGCAGGTTAAACTCCGTAACAGTCAGTGAAAGCTTACGTTCACCGCGCCAGGCTTCATGCTGCTTCGGATCCAAGCGCACATCATTATATTGCACCTCTTGATCATCGGCTTTAGGTTCCACACGGCGCAGGAGGGCATGCACACGTGCCACCAGCTCCGCCGGCGCAAAGGGCTTGACCAAGTAGTCATCAGCGCCAGACTCCAGCCCAAACACCCGGTTTTCGACTGCATCCCGCGCAGTGAGCATCAGAATGGGCATGCGGTTATTAGCGTCGCGCAAATGTTGAATAAGCTCCAAGCCGTCCATTTCCGGCATCATCCAATCAACGATGAGCAAATCTGGGGCTTCTTGCTGCACCACCTCGAGAGCTTCACGGCCGTTTGTTGCCGTCAATACATCTAAGTTCTCAAATACCAGTGTGCGCTTAAGCATCTTTAGCAGTTTAATATCGTCATCAACAACCAAGACCTTCGGCATTTTCTTCTTCCTCAATATGACAATCTATTGATGTGAATGTTTATATAACACACTATAACCCTAATCGCTGTGAAAAGCCTGAGAGGAAGCGCTTCACAGGTACTTCTAAGGATTCATTAAGGATTTACACAGTTTTTAGCGTTATACTATGGTCAATCTGCTAGAGGTAAGCCATTGAAACGCAACATAACCCGCTTCAAGCACCATCTGCAGATTGACGATGTGATGCAGAATTGGCAACACTAGTACACAATTTTTTGTCTTTCTCCTCCAAATATAAGCAGCGGCCAGCGACAGACCGCTGCTTATATTTTAACAAAGTTTTTTCAAACATGAGCGATGCTATAATTAGCGGAATGGAAGAGGAGAACAGATCCAGACCCCTGATTTACGCCCACAGGGGGGCTAGTGCTTTAGCGCCAGAAAATACGCTGGCAGCCTTTTTATTAGCTCAGCGCCTTGGCGCCGACGGCATCGAGCTAGACGTGATGCTCACCGCCGATAAGCAGCTAATCGTAATCCACGATGACACTGTGGACCGCACCACAAATGGTCATGGCAAGGTGGCAGAAATGCCCTTAGCGGCTTTGCGCGAGCTGGACGCCGGCAGTTACTTTGGCGAAGCGTTCCGGGGTGAAAAGTTACCTACCTTGTCAGAGGTTTACGAAGCCTTAGGCGGCAAACTGCGTATCAACGTCGAGCTCAAAAACTATGCCCACCCACTGGACGCACTGACCTCGCATGTTATCCGCCTGACGGAAAAATTCCATTTAGAAGACTCAGTGCTGCTTTCTTCTTTTAACCCGCTCAACCTAAGCCGAGCGCACATGCAAAACCCGCAAATCAAGCTTGGTCTGCTCACTAACCCGAGCAACCGCCGCATGCAAGGCAGTTTGGGCAGGATTTTTCCTTATGATGCTTTACATCCATACTATACAGACGTTAGCGCAGAGATGGTTGCACGCCTGCACGCCAGTCACAAACAAGTGAACACCTACACCATCGATGCGCCCGATGATCTCCTGCGCATGCGTGCATACGGCGTGGATGGTGTTTTTTGCAACAACCCAGCAAATGCTCTTGCGGTCTTCGAGGGAGAAACGTGAAGCAGTTTAAAGTTTCTCTCTGCTTTGTCCTCGCGCTTATGTTACTCATTTGCGCCTTGCCGGCAGGTGCGCGGGCAAGTGCCCCTGCGCAAGCTGACCAAGCTGAAGGACTTCTTGCCCAAATGACCCCAGCAGAAAAAGTGGGGCAGCTTTTCCTGGTTACTTTCAAGGGAACAGATATCGATCCAGATTCAGAGCTCTATGACCTCATCACGAATTGGCATGTCGGTGGGTTTGTGTTGCGTGCTGATCAGGATAACTTTGTAGATGTGGACACTGCACAAGCCACACAAAACCTGATCACCTCCATGCAAAACACAGCTTGGGAAAAGACCCAGCCTTTGCCAGATACCACGCCGCCCCAGCCTACTCCCGTTTATATACCGCTTTATATCGGCATTGAGCAGGGTGGCAGCGGAAACGATCAAATCCTGAGCGGGCTCACACCCTTGCCCAACCAAATGAGCTTGGGCGCCACTTGGTCACCAGAGTTAGCTGAGGAGGTCGGGCAAGTGATGGGCAGCGAGTTAGCTGCTTTGGGCTTCAACCTCTACATTGGCCCCACGTTAGACGTAGCTGATACTGCAAATTTAGAGGCTGCGCGTTACGCAGGTCCATCGCTTTTTGGGGGTGATCAATATTGGGTAGGGGAATTGGGGCAAGCTTATGTGGCTGGTTTACACAGCGGCAGCCAAGGCAGGCTTAGCGTGATAGCGCGCAACTTCCCCGGTTTGGGCAGCGCCGATCGCTCCCCAGATGAAGAGGTTTCTACGGTGCGCAAATCCTTAGAGCAGCTCAAGCAGATCGAGCTGGCGCCTTTCTTCACCGTTACCTCTGCAGAAGATCCTGCCAGCCAAGTGGACGGCTTGATGATTGCGCATATTCGCTTTCAGGGCTTTCAGGGCAATATTCGCGCGACCACCCGCCCGGTCAGCTTTGATGCCACAGCTTTGGAGCAGCTGCTTGCGGTAGAACCTATCGCTAACTGGCGTGCCGCTGGTGGTCTAACTGTTACCAACAGCTTGGGCAGCCGCGCAGTGCGTAATTTTTTTGACCCAACCGGACAAACCTTTGATGCCTTTAACATCGCCCGGACGGCTTTTTTAGCCGGCAATGACTTGCTTTACGTGCATGATTTCAAAGCTCCTTTGGACCAAAGCGCATACGAAACGATCACGCGCACGCTGCAGCTCTTTGCCAGCAAATATGAAGAGGATTCCGTCTTTGCCAACCGTGTGGACGCCGCTGTGTTGCGCATCCTCAGGGCAAAGCTCGAAATTTATGGCAGCTTTAATCCGGAAACAATCGTCCCTAACCCAACAAACTTAGCCAACCTTGGTCAGGCTGAGGAAATCAACTTTAACGTCGCCCGAGAAGCCGTAACGCTGATTTCACCCAGCCCAGAAGACCTCAATGCACTCTTACCTAGCCCGCCCGAAACATACGACTCAATCATTATCTTTACCGACGAACGCGCTCAGCAGCAGTGCAGCAATTGCCAATTACTTTATGACCTGCCAAACTTCGCTTTTCAGAATTCTTTGCTCAGCCTTTATGGACCTTCCGGCAGCAATCTGATTTTAGCCAACCGGCTGAACTCCTATACTTTCAAGCAGCTCATCGACTTCCTGGATAGCAATACCACGGGAATTGATCCTTATCTTTCAACCAACCTAAACCGCGCTCAATGGGTGATTTTCAACATAAAAGATTTAGACCCCGATTTTCCAGAAACATACGCCTTGCGCCGCATGTTAGCAGAGCGCTTTGATTTGCTGCGCGAGAAAAAAATCGTTGTTTTTTCTTATGATGCCCCCTACTACCTGGATGCAACTGAAATCTCCAAATTAACAGCGTATTATGGACTATATTCCAGCAGTCAAGCTTTCATCGACGTCGCAACGCGGGTGCTCATGCAAGAGGTGCAACCAACAGGCTCGCTGCCAGTCTCTTTGCCTGCAGTGGGTTACGACCTAATGGTTGTTACTTCACCAGATCCGAACCAAGTCATCCCGATTACTTTGGTGAGTCCAAGAGAAGTTCAACAGAGCACGCCAAGCGGTACCGAAACTCCAACAGGGGGAGAAACAACGCCTGTTCCACTATTTGTGGTTGGAGAAACGGTGAAAATTCAAGCCGGCGTGATCAATGACCATAATCAGAACATCGTGCCTGATGGCACTGTGGTGCAATTCACTATTCGCTTAGCTGGCGACCAGGCAATTATCGCTCAACCCCAAGCCACCACCGTGGATGGCTTAGCCACCATTGAATATCGTATCGAGAGGGACGGCATCTTTGAAGTGACTGCCAGCAGTGAACCTGCCAATACTTCTGGCATATTAATCCTCAATACACAGGGCGGTCTGGCGCAGTTGGTCATGCCCACACCCACCCCCACCAGTACCCCTACGCCTATCCCAACACTGACCCCAACCTATGAAGTTAGCCCCATCACAACGGAAACATTACCCCCCAACCCCAGCGGCTATCCGGATATGATCGATTGGTTGATGACCCTCATTTTTATGGCTTTGGGCTTTGGCGCAACCTACGCCACTGGACGTTTCTGGTGGGGCACTCAGCAGTGGGGCATCCGTTCTGGGTTGTGCGCCCTGATTGGCGGTTTTAGCACTTATCTGCTGCTCACCTTAGGTATCGGGGGTTTGGAAGACTTAGTACGCGAAGGGGGCACTTGGTTTATCGTGGAAGTCACCTTGGTCGGAATGCTTATCGGCTGGGTAGCAGCCCTGCTCTGGTGGATGACCGTAAGTAATCCTACATCGGGTAAGCGTTAACCTTCGAGGGTACGCCAGGAAAAGTACGCACTCCACTGCGTAAATTTTAGCTTCTTAGTCCGCTCTGCTTCACCCAACAAATTTTTCAGCATTAAGGGGCATGGTTAAAGATTCTCTAAGTCATTTAGTTATGCGATTCATCCAGCAATAAGCTTAGAGATTGCGCAGCAAGGTTAGCAGCAGAGTGAGGAAACCTAAACTGGCAGCTATCGCTATCAAGCGCTGCTCCAACGCGCCGATTTTTGCTTGCCGGCGCGGGCTGCCATTGCTATAGCTATTACGCAGGCTTGCGGTTGTTTCACCTGTGAGCGCCTTTATAAATTGACTCACATCAGCCGGTCGATCGTCCGGATGCAGCGCCATCGCCCAAAGGATAGCATCCGCCACACGTGTGGAAATGGCAGGGTTGATCGTGCGTGGATTGGGTAAGCTATGAGGATCCAAAAAGCGGTCGCGGACATTGACGGGAGGTTGGTTGGTGAGTAAGTGATAAAGCGTGGCGCCGAAAGCATAGATATCTGCTCGCCGATCGGTATGCAGGGAATCCCCACCATATTGCTCCAGCGGGGTGTAAATAGCGGTTCCTTGCCCCTGCAAGATGGTGATGGTCACTTCGCCGGGGGCTAACAGCTTGACCAAGCCAAAATCGACCAGCTTCACCCGACCATTGGGGGTCAATTTTAGGTTCGAAGGCTTGATATCCCGATGCACAATGGGAGGTTCCTGGTTGTGTAGGTATTCGAGTGCATCCCCAATTTGCCGCGCCCAGT
>DICP01000006.1:450-7267 GCA_002417685.1 Candidatus Mesolinea sp. UBA5823 | reverse complement strand
CCTGGGACGTAATCCATGACCAGGTAGTCACGATCCTCAATGGAAAAGTAATCGGAAACTTTGGGTAAATTGGGGTGATCCAGGCGTGCCAAAACGTTAGCTTCCCGCTGGAATTGCTCACGAGACTCCTGCAGCAGCTCAGGCGGGAGCGAGGGATCATAAGAAACTTCTTTTACCGCACAGTAGCGCCCACTCAGGCGCAAATCTTCTGCCAGGTAGATAAAACCATATCCTCCCTGACCAATAACACGGTCGATGCGGTAACGCTCGTGCAAAATTGTGCCCTGAGCATGATGTGCAGGCATCGGGTATTCCTTCTCCTTATATTTAGATCACCCTGCAACCTGGGGGATCGGCGTTCCCAGGAAGCAAAATCAAACTTGGCGTGCGTTATAATAAAAGTTACTAAGCGCTGAATGTATTATATCTGATTCGCGGAGCAGATGGAAAACCCGATTGTACTTGCAGACAGTGGCCCGCTCAAAGGCTTACAGTGGCTGGTAAACAGAGAGCTGATCATCGGCCGGGAAGATAGCTGTGAAATTGTTATCCCAGACCGCCAAATCTCACGCCGGCACGCACGCATCTATCTTTCTACCGAAGGCGTCTTCCTGGAAGACTTAGGCAGTAAGAACGGCACCTATCTTAATAGCCAGCGGATTGTTGGCTCCCAGCAATTGCATGAAGGTGATGAAATCCGCATTGCCTTTACACAAAGCTTCCTGTTTCTCAGTGCTGATGCGACCTTGCCGCTCACGGATTTGCCAGAGGAGTTCCAACAAGCCTTTGTGCTGCGGCTGGACGAAGCTTCTCGGCGGGTGTGGGTGCGGGGGGTTGAAATTGAACCACCGCTTTCTGCTCAACAGTTCAACCTTTTAGCTGCGCTTTATCAAAAGGCGGGCGAGGTCGTTTCGCGGGATGAGCTAATCCAAGCAGTATGGGGTGAAGAAGGCAGCTGGGTCACCGAACAAGCATTAGACGCGCTTGTGCGGCGCCTTCGCGAGCGGATTAATCAACTTGACCCCGACTATGAATACATCGTCACAGTTCGGGGTCATGGGTTACGCTTAGAAAATCAGCCCCACTAAGCAGAATCACTCTGGTCTAAATTTCGCTGCATCGAAAAGCGCAGCGCCTCACGGTAAATTTCCTTTAATTGCTCTACCATCTCGTGTTGATTGTTCGATTGCTCTATTTGCGTTGTCACTTGGTTTAGAACCTGCAGAAAATCTGCATTCAGGTCATTACCGGCTTTTTCGAAAATTGCGTGGCGTGCGTTTTCATCCTGTGCCTGCAGGAGCGTCTCGATTAGCTGAATGTAGCGCCCAGATTGACTGGAAGCTTGTAAAATGGCAATAATAATCGCTAACTTACGAAGCTTTTCCTCGTCATTAGCTTTCTCGGCTTGGTCAACGGCATGGTTGAGTACGTCCACAAAAGCCTGATCCATTTGCGGGAGCGCTTGCTGGGTAGCTTGTTCAATATTCTCAGCCTGGAGCAGTTCATCAAGCAAAGCTTGGGCTGCCGCAGCTTGCGCCTCGCGCGCCTGATCTACTTCATCGCTGAGCTTAAGCAGCTTATCGCGCAGTGCGATCAATTTGGGGCGTTCCTCCACGGTGGCTTGCTCGATGCGATCGGAAAGCAAGGTGAAGAAGGAGTAATCTAAGCCGTCGCGTACGAGGGTTACCAGCGCAGTCAGGCGCACGTCCGAATCTGCTGACTTGATCAGCAAATTGAGTAAAGATTCGCGCGTAATCCCGCCTTTTTGGCTCAGCTCTTGCAAGCTTTGGATTGCTGCTTGAGTCTCTTGAGCTTCCGCAGCAAGTTTTCTGCCATAAGTAGAATGCTCGAGCAAGGCGCGTTGCAGCCCGACCAATAATTGCGCCCCTTGCGGATCTCCGCCGGCAGCCGAAGCCTCGGCTAAGCGTGAAATTAGGACAAATAGTTCCTCATCGATTTTTCCGTCATTCTGCTTAATGATTTCTGGCAGCGCATCTTGTGAAGCCGCCGCCATATCTTGGATCAGGCGAAGTTTTTCCTGCTGTGCTTTCATCATCTCTGGAGTAATGCCATCCGCCTTGAGGATAGTTTCGAAGAGGTGCTGTTGAGTAAGCATAGTTTGTGGCCGAAAGAGGTAAGCTTTACGCTTAGCCGGCGGGAGATCATCAACCACTTTTTTGATTAGGGGTCCAATAATCTTTTCCTGTTCCGGCACAGGCACATTTAACTCTGGCGGGTAGAAAGTGAGCAGGAGCTCTTTTTCCGGGTCGTGATAGACAATTGGAGTAGGGTAAATACCCTCATAGTGGCAAACCGGGCAGGAAATAAAGTTGGCTGCTCCAGAAAGCAGTTTATCTTTCGCCTGGGGGTCGGTGTTCATATCGAAAAGCCTGGTGATCTCCACCACGATAGGCGTGTGGCAGCGTGGGCAAGGTACAGTTGTTTTAGCCATAAAATCTCTTTCTCATATAAGGTTCAAGGCTTAGGATTATACCCTATGGAGAGGATATCCTTTGAGGAATTGTATCACCTCGATGTGAATGTACTTCAGTTGGATTTGGCAGCTAAGGAAATATGAGAATAGCAGCCAAACGTATGCATCTCATTACAACAGGGATAAGGAATTACATTTATTCGCGGTGTGCTATATGTTTAGGTCTTGTATTTCTCTTTGTCATCGGTACAGATTCAGCAAGCGTGTTCTTTTATATGCAATTTTTCTAAGGTATTGATTCCTGAGATGGCAGGTCAAATAATCTTCGGCTGACTAATGTGAAATCGAAATGCATATCGTTATCCTCTATTTGAGGTGTCTTTAGGCTATAAAACTAAAGACCAAAATCGTTGGCTATGGAAAGTTCCATTACCTCCCAAAATTCCGTAACGCACTCATCATAGTGTTCAGTACTTGGGAAAAGAGCTAATTGATATGCGTAATCATCCCAATAGACATGGATCATATCCGCAACTCCGGTCGCCTTGGGGATTTCAAGTTCCAATGAAAACTCTGTGTCAGCAAGGAAATGAGTGTCAGATTCATATGTATAAGGGGGAGGCCCATCTGGTCCGCCATCGCGAAAGCCATTGGCACCGATATGGCAGCCAGCATAGCTTTTGGATTCAAGGTCACCATAATCCGTGGGTTCCCATTTTGCTTTGTCATAAGTCAAGTAAAAATCAGGATTATTCCAATTCCTAATCTTGATTTGTCCGTATTCAGCAGGTGCCTCTGTCGGTACTTCTGTCGGAGTTTCGGTTGGGGCTCTTGTTGGTTCCCGCGTAGGAGCTTTTGTGGGTATCTCCGTCGGAGCCTCTGGAGAGACTTCAGAGGAAATCTCCGTGGGATCAGCTAATGGAGTGTTAGTTGAACCTGAGCAGGCAGATAATACAACGCACAACATAACTAGGACCCCCAGAAGTAAATACGATTTAATTTTCATACCCTTTCCTCCTTTTTGAAAATTTGTGAAATTAACAGTTTAAAATATCTATATACTTTCTATTCAGACTTTCCGCACTCTCCTTGTCAGGACCTCAGCTTTCCCCTCAGATGGGACCGGAATACTTTCACCTATAGACCTTCCAACACGAAGATATCAACATTGGGTGTGAAGGATGTCACAAAAAAGGAGAGCTAACTATTTAAAAGTTCACAGGTCTAATCGACGTAAAAATTATAATACCGATGTAATAAACCTAGTGAATTTAAAGTGAGTTGAAGTCTGTCTTAAACAATAGTTTCTCATCCACTTAATACCTTCGGATTGTAATAATTATTGTCAAATTTTTAGGGTGCCTTATAAATTATTTTCCCAAAGGATTTTTCCCTTCCAGCAAGTTTTCAACGATTTGCCGCAGCGTGCTTTCAGGCACTGCCCCAGGCAGGATCCAACGCTCGTTGAATATCAGCGTAGGCACGGCATTCACGCCCAACTGCTGTGCTTCGCGCAAATCTGCTTCCACAGCCTGCTTTGCCTCCGGGCTGGCAAAATCCGCTTCCCAGCGCGCCACGTCCAAGCCAATTTCCGCAGCACAGTCCTTGAGCACAGTGGTATCAGTGATGTTGCGCGCTTCCACCGCATGCGCCTTCTGCACGCGGTCGAACATATCCCAATGCGCAGGCATGCCCCCTTGCATCTCTGCTGCCTTACAAGCCAGTAAACCAGGCATAGAGTAAGGGTAGGGAAAGCTGCGGCTGCGCATCAATTTCACATTTATCGCTTCGCCATCCGGTTGGGAAGCAGCTGCCGCCCAATGCCCCATGATTTCATCCTTACCTTCTTCAGCGCCACCAAACATGCGGGCAATCGCATTACGATCCGGGGCTAAGGCAAAGGCATGATGCACTATTTGCACCTGGGGATAGTCTTTGACAATGCGTCGTAGCCTCGCCGAGGCTAAAAAGCACCACACTCAAAGGACATCGTGATAAAAATCAAGTCTTAATTCAGACATATTTTCCTCATTCTTCGTTTTTTACGCGCGGTTCAACCATCTCTGCGCTTAGCAGCGGAATTAACTCGCTTCAAGGCTTTTCTATTTCATTAGCTAACTGCAGAATAGCTTGCTCAAATACTTCATAAGGCTGTGCACCCACAATCGCATAGCGGTCATTCAAGATATAGGTTGGGACTCCATCGACGCCTAACTCTGCAGCCTGTCTGACTTGTTCACTCACCAATGCAGTGAATTTTCCTTGCTCAACCTGCTCCCGCATTTCATCAGCATCCAAGCTCGCCTCTTTAGCCGCCTGCTGTAAAACCTCCCATCGGCTAATATCTTCACCTCGCCCGTAATAGCGGTCGAAGACAGCCTGATGGAATTCATTAGCCTTACCTTTTTGACGGGCGTACTCGGTAGCTTCGTGTGCTAAACGTGTGTTCGGGATTCGATCCGGGAAGATCATCCTCAAACCAGCAGCATTCGCCATTTGAACCAAGTGGGTTTGCATCCCCTTCATGTGCGCCTTTACATGAGCCGGCAGCTCCATACCTTCCGGTGGGGTATCCGGACGCAAGTAAAAAGGCATCCAGGTCACCTCCAGGGGGTAATTCTGGCTAAGCTTCTGCACTGCACCCTGCCCCACGTAACACCAAGGGCAAACATAATCAGAATAAATGGTAAGCTTCAAAGTTTCCATTTTTAGGACTCCACACTATTTTCTCTCATGCTTTCCAATTGGATCTGCTCCCTTACTTCTGGAACAATTTCGTTCAAGAAGATCTTCACCTGGGTTTCTCCATTTCCAGCTACCGGCCAGAATATAAACGTATCATGACGGTAGCGGCGGTGAAAATGCAGCAAGGTATCCACCCACTCTTGAGGGGATCCTTGGAGTAAGCCGGGCCGATTAAAACGAAAGCGTTCGCCGGCATGCGTCTGGATAGCGCCAAAAAGGTTGTAGCCTCGGCGCACATCCTCCGGCTTACGCCCAACCTTTATGGCACCTTCATCCAGCCATTGGTTCACTTGATCCAACTGTTCTGGCAATATATATATTGTGCCAATCAACCAACCATCGCCTCTGCTGCCTGCTAAGCGCAGCATACGTTCCTGACCAGCGCCAATCCATAAAGGGATGCGGTGCGCAGGCTCCGGCCCACTCATAAGCGGGCCTAGCTGATAAAACTTGCCATCATAGGCAAACTGGCGTCCTGCAGCCGATAACATTCCCTGCAAGATATCTAAGTATTCCCGAAAAGCCTGATAACGCTCTCCTGGGGTTTCTCCAACCACACCTCCCCACGCGCGCATCCCTTCAACGTAGCCGCCGGAACCTAGCCCTAATTCCAACCTGCCTCCACTAACCACATCTAAAGTGGCTGCCATTTTAGCCATCATAGCTGGCGGCCGTAGGGGAGAGTTGAGCATGTTTGTGGCTAAGTGCACCCTTTCCGTACGCGCGGCCAGAGCGGAGAGTAAAGTCCAAGTATCCAAAAATTCCGGGTTATAGGGGTGGTCTTGGATGGTGATCAAGTCTACGCTGCTGGCATCTGCTAGCTCAGCGCGGCGAAAAGCTTCCTCTACCCCAACTGTGTTCGGGTCAATGGCGATGCCAAATAAGGGTGTATTCGTTACGGCGGTCATCTTTTCTTCCTACACGATAGGTACTGCAGGTTAGTCCTGCACGGTATTTTCCACATACTTAGCTGGATTTTCTTCAAAGGCGTGCTGGCAGCCAGCCGAGCAGAAGTAATACTTTTCTCCAGCATAATCGCTCACATATTGAGCGCCTTCCACCTTCACTTCCATCTTGCAGACGGGATCGATTTTTGTTTCCATGATTTTCTCCTTTGCATCATCGGAATAGCATTCCCCGGTTAGGGGGTCACAAAAGTTACCAATTGTTTGGATGCCAAATTGTTTCAGGTCGATCGTTTCGATTTTTTTCATTGCGCCTCCTCTGGATACCAACGTGAAACCCACGCGCCCAATTCCTGAAAAACTACCACAAGGTCCTTCCCTTTTGCGCTGAGCTTATATTCGACATGCCGCTGGGCATCAGGGATCACTTCGCGGTTCACAATTCCCTCGGCTTCCAGTAGCTTAAGCCGTTGGGTTAGCGTGGCGGGGTTAATCCCACCTAATAGCTCTTGCAGCTCACAAAACCTGCGCCGCTCTTGGAGGAAATAGATAATTTCCAGCGTCCACTTGGCGCCCAGTAAGGAAGTCGCTTTTTCAATTGGGCAAGTTAGTTTCATCTTCATCACTACTATATTTTTTATAGTAATTAAATCCTACCCTTTTTATCAGCAATGTCAACTTTGCAGCAGATGAAAGCTTGTGCAAATAAAAAATCCAGCATCTTTTTAGAAGT
>DICP01000006.1:0-425 GCA_002417685.1 Candidatus Mesolinea sp. UBA5823 | reverse complement strand
CCATTCACTCTGTTTGCCTCCTCAGAGCAAAGGTAGAGTAGCGCTGCAGAGATTTCTTCCGGTGTGGTCCAGGATGCATTCTTGGGCGAGGGTTCGCGCTCGCGTTTGTGCTCCACATCGATGCTGCGTACACGCAGAACATTAGCCGTCACGCCACTATTTTTAAGCTCTTCGGAAAGAGTGAGCATCAACGTTTCCTCGGCAGCTTTGCCCACTGTATAAGGCAGGCTGTTGGCTGGCGGGGCACCCACACTAGGGGTGGAGATGATCACATAGCGCCCCCATTTATTCCCCAGCATATGCGGAATGAAAACCTGGGCCAGGTTGAAGCTCGTCCAAAAGTGCTGCGCGAGCATGTTTTCGACCTCTTCGCGTGGCACTGTTGATACCGGCGTGCCCGCAATCCACCCACCGATGAAGTTGAA
>DICP01000004.1:16613-18913 GCA_002417685.1 Candidatus Mesolinea sp. UBA5823 | reverse complement strand
ATCTTAGCGCCGGAGAGGCGTGAGCCATCGATAATGCTGGCATGATTGAGCTCATCCGAGAAGATGACATCCTCTTTGCCCACCAGCGCTGGAATAACGGCTAAGTTAGCAGAAAAACCTGATTGGAAGGTGATTGCGGCAGGCACTTTTTTAAACGCAGCCAAGCGCTCTTCCAAGCGGATATGCAGTGACATGGTGCCGGCAATGCTGCGCACAGCACCCGGTCCAACCCCATAATTCTGCATGGCTTGGGTAGCCGCTTGCACAATGCGCGGATGGTTAGCTAAGCCTAAATAGTTATTCGAGCAAAAGTTGAGTACCTTTTTTCCATCCACGACCAGCCAAGCCCCTTGGGGGGAGTCCAATGTGCGAATGGTGTTATATAGACCAGTTTTTTTGAGAGATTGTAGTTCATCATCAATCCAAGCTAATGGTTCAGGCATTTAAGCTCCTTTCTTCTATGGGTGAGTGTAATAAGCATTTTGGGGTTCTCATCCCCTTCGGCAATTATACTCGAGGGTATACAGCGGAAGCGTAAAAACGCCAGCTTAGCCAGCTGCTGCCCCCTTGCGTTCAAAGATAATGTATCCTGCCAGTAGGCAGGCTAAAAAGGCAACCATTGCCGAAGGGACCACTTCCAGCCCATACACCCGCGCCAACACCCCCACCAAGCTCGTCAGCGCCGTGCCGCCCAGGGCGCCAGCTGCTGCTTGCATGCCAATGGTGTTATTGCTGTGCTGCTGCCCCACGCGCAACGGCGTGCCAGACATCAATCCTGGGAAAACGGGCGCAAAAGCAAAGCCTATCACCGCTACTGCGGCTAAGTTCACCCAAGTACTTAGGTTTAGCCCCAGGATCACCCCTGCTAGTATGGCTGCTATGATGCAGATTTTGACCAGTGATTGGATATTGATCTTACGCGTTACTAAACCGGCTAAGATGCGCCCAATGGTAAAGGTGAACCAATAACTGCCGGCAAAGTACCCGGCTAACTGTGGATCGATTCCTCGCCCTTCGGTGAGCAAGGAGTAAACCCAGGTGCCCATAGTGACTTCAGAGCCCACGTAGAAGAAAAAGAGGAGCATACTCAGCCAAACGCGCCGGCGCTTGAGCGTCTGCCCTAAGTTCACTTCTTTTAGTGGCTCTGCTGGGCTCTCGGCTGAGGCGTTATTATTTTGCTGCCAAATGGGCAGGGTGATCCAAAAAGTGATGGCTAGCACAATCTGCACCGCGCCCACCAGCAAGTAACCTAAGCGCCAATTTTGGAAATTGGTCAGGGCGGCTGTCATAATGAGTGGACCAGCAGTAATCCCCACGCCGTAGCTGGCGTGCAGCCATTGCATCAAGCCGGCGCTGTAATGCCGCGCCACGTAGGCATTCAGGCTGCTATCTATCCCGCCGGCGCCCATACCAGCAGCCAAACCCAACGCCACCATCATCCACCATTGCGGCACGAAAGTATAGCCGATGAGGCCGAAGCCGGTGAGCGTGCAGCTCACAATCAGTAAGCGCCCAACACCCCAGCGTCGGGTGAGCTCGCCTGAAAGAAAGCTGGAGGTTAGGTAACCAATCATGGAAACAAAAAGCAACGCACCTAATGCGTCAATAGGCACGTTGAAGCTGGCACGGATAGAAGGCCAGCCTACGCCAAGCAGCCCATCTGGCATGCCTAAGGCAATAAACGCGACGAATATCAGCAGGATAAGACCTGCCCGCGAATTTACACTGCTTTTGGATATGCTATGCTGTGTTTGGGGCATGGGTGAAGGTTAGGCTTCCACATAACCACACAGTGCCAGTGCACCTGGGCCGGTGTGCAAACCAAGCACTGGTCCAGTAATATTGATGAAAAGCTCAACAGGTTTTAGTTCCTCCCGTAAGCGGGCGGCTAACTTTTCAGCTTCCTCAAGCGCGTTGCCATGCACCACAGCGATGTGCAGCTTGCCTACTTGCTGCCCAACGGCGTTGGTGAACTTCTTGTACAAACCTTCTAATACAGCCTTATGGGTACGGTAAACTGCGACCGGGGTTACCTTCCCCGATTCCCGACTGACCGCCACGAGCGGTTTGATCGAGAGGGTATTGCTCAGCCAGTTAATCGCATCCCCGATGCGGCCGCCTTTAGCCAAGTAGGAAATCGTATCCAAACCGATGTAAAGGCAAATGCGTTGACGTACCGCTTCAACGGTTTGCAACACTTCCTGCACCGATTTGCCAGCTTGGACGGCGCGCGCCGCTGCTATCACCTGCCAGCCTAACATCATCGTGTTCCCTTTAGAGTCGACCACATGCACTGGCAC
>DICP01000004.1:13109-16596 GCA_002417685.1 Candidatus Mesolinea sp. UBA5823 | reverse complement strand
CAGACGATTTCGGTCGCGCCTTTTTCAATGGCTTTCTCGTAAGCCCGGCTGAAATCTTCAATGGTAGGTTGAGAGGTTGTTGGTAATTGTGGATCACTCTCAATGCGCTCGTAGAATTCCTGCGGGCTCATCGTAACGCGATCTAAATATTGTTCTTTTCCCCAAATGATATAGCAAGGGACCACGTCAATATCATATTGCTCAAGCAGCTCAGCATCAATATCGCAGGTGCTATCAGTGATGATTTTTATCATAGTTACTCCAGGTATTTAGTTACCCTAATCTTACCCCAAATCCGACTTGCAAGCGGGCAGATATGCAGGTTTGCCAAAAGACCTACAGGGCGAGTTGCCCTCAGCAACATCGAGTTTTAGATGATGTGCTCGGTATGGCCGGCTAAGTTGCGCAAAAATTCCAATTGACCCGTGTGATAAGAGTGATGAAAAAAGAAGAAGAGCGCCCAATAACCGCGGCGCTGCATATGCTCACGGATCACGGGGATTTCTTCGTCAAAATCTTCCTCGCGCATGCTTTTTAGCTGGGCTGTAATCGCTGTATGGAGCTGGTCAATGCCAAATAAAAAGGTTTCTAGCGAAGGCAGCCCTTCTTCTTTACCCAAAACTGGCTCAGACCCATAACCAAAGCGGCTGAAATCGGGCAGACCAGCCGGCAGCTGCCCACCGAGCACCTTTTGCTGAATGGTGACTAAGTTATTCGCTAAATGCCCCAGCACCCACGCCATGCAGTTCCCGCCATGAGGGGGTTGAATGAGCAACTCATCGTTGTTTAAGCCGGCAGTTTGTTTGTGTACTATTTCCTGAAGCTGCTCAAGAACGTCAGCATATTCTGAGATGGTAATCATATTTCTCCGTTCCATGTTTATTATTATCCTTATCTCGATGTTATTTTGATATCACTTATATTATCTGGTATAAAAATATACCGACTTTATCTATCAGACAAATAATAATGGCAGACTTGTCAATAATACTGGCAGGCGCTTAAACAAGCTCCTTTTCTGAGGAGATATGGCGGGCAGCCAGCGCGCAGCCCAAAGCGATCACGCACAGGGCAGCACTCACCAAGTAAATTTGCCGCGCGCCGAATGCGTCATAAATCACGCCGCTAATTGCATTGCTGAGGATATACATGATCCCATTTAGGGTATTAAATACAAAGGTTAATGCCGTGGTAGTATATTGCTTTGGAATACGCAAGTTTATCAAGTGCACCGTTGTAATTAGGCGCAAGGTAAAGCTGATTGCGGTCATGATATTGAGCGCGAAAACCACCCAGCCTGAGGGGAAAATCCATACCAACAACCGGCGGGTTAAGTCAAAGGACAAAATTGCGATGACCAGGTTTTGTACCCCTATACGCTCAATGAGGCGGTCTGCGCCTAACATCATCGGCACCTCGAGCAAGGCACTGAGCGTAGCTGCCAATCCGATCACACTCACCGGCAGCCCCAATTCTTCCATAAAAATTGGCTCAAAAGAGCGCACCCCATCAAAGAGCGGATCGGTTAAGGCAAGTGCCACCACCGTTAGCAGCAAGTATTGATCCTTGGCAATCAGTTTGATCACCCCGCGCGTGCTTAGTGCGGTTTCACCGCTTTCAGTGGAACGGCGTTCACGGAAAATGCTCTCGGGCATCAGCAGCAAAACTACGAAGGTAGCTGCCATTAATCCTAAGAAGATATGGCTATTGCGTAATAAACCAAAGTTTTGGAAAATCATGCCGCCGAGTAAAGCTGTCAGTGCAAAGCCCAACGAGCCCCACATACGCAGGCTGCCAAAGCCGGCTTTCTCCTCGCCGTTTTTATCGGCTGAGACCTGGTAAGAGAGGTTTTCGCTGGCGGTGATGCTGGAGCTAACGATGACGCGGTTAATGGTGTAGATTACCAGCATTGCCCCAAAGGCTCGTAAATAGGGGATGAGGAAAAGCGTAACCGTTACGATGGTGAGAGAGATAAGCAATATCAGGCGTTTATCTTTGCTGCGGTCGAAGATCAGCCCATATTGAGGTGCTGTGAGGATGACTGCCAGCGCGCTGAGCATGTTGAGCAAGCTGATTTGCACACCGTTGTAGCCTACAGCCTTAAACTGCAAGCTGAGAAAAGGCATTATCAGACCGATTCCAGCAAAAAACAGCAGGAAAAACAAGCTGAAAAGCAGAATGTTTTTTCTCAGAGCACGTTCATCGGATGGCATTATCTTCTCTATTTAATAAGGAAATCAACCCACTAATGGTGAGGACATTATAACATCGTGGCGCATAGGAGAGCGTTTTATACGCAAAGTTTATGGCACAATCCGCAAAGCGTGTATAAACATGGAAAAGACCAGCTGTTTTTCCCGTAATTATGGCAAAAATTGAATCTTCACGGTATACTTTATGTATTCTTAAAACAGCTTCATTCACGGGAGGAACCCATGAAAGTGATTGTCAAACAAGATCAGCTTGCCCAAGGCGTTGGCATCGTTTCCCGCGCGGTCTCAACGCGCAGTCCGTTGCCTGTTTTAGCCAATATTTTGCTCCAAACCGATGACGGACGCCTGAAGCTCTCCGCGACCAACCTGGAAATGGGCATCAGTGCCTGGATTGGTGCCAAGGTGGAGCAGCCCGGCAGCCTGACAGTTCCCTCCCGCACCTTTGTGGATTTGGTCAGCAACCTGCCCAGTGAAGACGTTGCAATGACTGTTGACGAGCGCACACATACGCTTAATGTACGTTGTGGAGCGCTCAATACCGATATCAAAGGCATCAGCGCAGACGAGTTCCCACCCATGCCGGAACCAGACCTTACCGCTAGCATCCCACTGAATGTTGCTAACTTCAAAGAAATGATCCAAGAAGTTGTCTTTGCTGCCTCCCGTGAAGAATCCCGCCCCAATCTGACGGGTGTGCACCTTTCATTTGAGGGCGATTACCTCGTTTTGGCAGCCACGGATGGCTACCGCATCTCGATTGCCAAAGATATCATGGCGCAAAAGCCAGCCCAAAAGATTGAAGCGCTCATCCCGGCTCGGGCATTAGCGGAGTTAGCGCACATCGCAGTCAACGGTGATGAAACCTTGCAAATGGCTTTTCCAGCCGGACGCGGGCAAGTCATCTTCCACCTGCAAGATGTGGAGCTCGTCTCCCAGCTGATCGAAGGCAACTTCCCCAATTACGCTGCCATCATTCCACCATCGTTCAAGACGCGCACCGTGCTTTCAACGGCGGAGCTGCTCAAAGCCTGCCGGCAGACCGAGATCATCGCGCGCGAAGGCAGTTACATCGCCCGCTTGGATATTCAACCTGAAAGCGGTGCCGAGAAACCTTCACAGTTAGAGATTTCCGCAAGTTCCGAGCAGACCGGCTCCTCCGAGGTGATGGTAGACGCCTCCATTGACGGCACGCCACTGCTGATTGCCTTCAATGTGCGCTTCCTGCGCGAGGTGCTCGAAGTGATTAAGACCCCCAACGTGGTTTTGGAGACCAA
>DICP01000004.1:1226-13036 GCA_002417685.1 Candidatus Mesolinea sp. UBA5823 | reverse complement strand
ATGCCGATGAACTTACAGCGTTAGGCGATTTCAAGCAATCGTCTCAAGCACCGGAAGGAAAACTCCTGGTGCTTTGTTTAAAAATATAATAATTATATGCTGTAAATTTGCAGCAGTAGAAGAACTTATGGAGAAGAATTGGGTCCTTTTTCATCAGTATAGGCGATGATTCGCACCACCAACAGCTTAGAGCGGACCAATCAAGAGAATCGCAGAGGTACCAGAGGGGTAGGTGTGTTGCCGAATGAGCATCATGTCTCAGATTGCTCTCTGATTTATTGATGGAGACAGATGGACAATGACAAATCAGAAGACATTATTATGGGGGTAGTACTTTGAATTGTTAATAAATGGCAATTTCTGAGTCGAATATACCGAAATAGCATAGTGTATTAAACTTTGCTTGCAGTCTTTCACTTAACCACATTCGGAACTGAAATCATATACACAACCCTGAACCGATACAAAGTGATTAAGGGTATTGAATTCTCGTCCCATCCGCCTATAAAGTAAAGATAACCATCCGGACTAATAACAGAGGAAAAGCCATGCTGACCCGCGGGAATAGTGTTGAAAGGGATCTGGATCCACTCTAGGTAGGGGTAGTTAAGCTGCCAAATGCCATTTGTCCCAACCACAAACAGCATCCCGGAAATGCTCTCAGCACTGCAGCCGGCGCATGCCTCTGGCAGGTCAATCTGCTTCTGCCAGGCTGTCTCACCTTCCAGGTCACGCGCAGGGTCAAAACTCAGGCTCTCCTGTAATTCTTGGATGCCATCCCAACCGCCCATCACGAAAATCTTACCGCTCACTTCAGCCGCAGTTGCATATGCGCGGGCAGAGGGTAGGTTCGAAGCTGCATGCCAGACATCGTTGAAGGGGTCATAGCGCCAGGCTTGGTCCACTACCTGCTTGCCATCCCAGCCGCCAAAAAGGTACATTTGTCCTTCATAGGCTGTCAAGGCATAACCACTCACAGCCAGTGGCAATTCTGCTTTGCTCTCCCAGGTGCCCTTGCGCGGGTCAAAGACCTCCAAGCAATTGGTAACTTGTCCATTAGCGAGCTTACCGCCTGGGACGTAGATTTTTTCTCCCAACACCACGGCTGAGACTTCGCTGACAGCAGTAGGTTTATCTGCCAGCTTTGTCCAGGTATCGGTTTGAGGGTCATAGCGCTCCACCAGGCTGGTGGGACCCTCGGAGGTTTGACCGGCAATCGCGTAAATCCCGTTGCTGTAACTGGCTGCTGCCAACCCAGCACGCGGTACAGGCATCGGGGTTAGCTCCTGCCAACGCTGCTCATAGAGCTCAGAAAGATAGGGGTTGGGCGTCTCCGTTGGAGCAGCAAACAAGGGGGTGTTGGCTAATAATGAAGAAAACCCAAGAATGAGGACCAGTACCGCAAGTGCAATGCCCCACCAGTACTTTTGCACAAAAAGCTGAAAACGGGTGGGCTCAACTGCCTCAGCTTGACTTTGGTTGTTAGTTCCTGGCTCTGCTGAGGTGTTGGCTGGGGAGGCGACAATCCCATGCTCAATAGCATAGAGAGTCGCTTCGGTTCGGGAAGAAACATCAATTTTCGTAAAGATGTTCGCCAAATGTACTTTGACCGTATTTACACTAATAAAGAGCTCTGCTGCTATTTCTTTATTGCTCTTGCCTTGAGAGACGAGCTCTAAGATTTCAATTTCACGTTCGCTAAGTGGCACATTTTCCATGGTTGTTTGCTCACCTAAAATTGCAGGTAAGGCAATTATAAAGTAATTTTTGGGGAGGCATACTAATTTGTTTTTACCCCAAATTTATTAAGGACGTTTCCAGATTAGCTTTGCGTCTTATCGGTTGATTATTGGCAGGTTGAGCCGATATCGGAGTGAAAAATTGATATTTCCGCTGGTGTAATATTTCTGCCCTTGGCCGCCATACCATGAGGCTTCCTCTGGGAGACGCGGACGGCCGCCGCGCGTCACTGGGTCCCAATTGATGCTTACGTCGCGGAAGGTGATATCGACAGATTTCCCCCAACAATAATTTACGCAGGCGTTCAAGGTGCCTTGTTCTACCACCATAAAATGCACATGATTGCCGGTGCTGTAACCGGTGTCATCTACAGTAGCAATCGTTTGCCCTTGGAAAACATAAGTACCGATTTGGCGGATATTGGCTGGCACGCTGCCTTGCGCGATATGCAGATAAATGTTGTAGGTGTAAGGCGTCGTAGTGCGATCTTGGATGGTAATGCTATTGGTGCAGGAGGTATTTCCATTGGCACAAGTATCTTTAAAATGGTAAACATAACCAGCTTTGGCAGCTGCAATCGGAAACATTGTCCCATCAGCAAAGTCAAAGGCGTGTAAACAATACTCATTCGCACAGGAAGTATGCCCTACCGACCATGTGAGGCGTTTGGTAAGCCCAGCCTGCCAAGGCAGGTAGTAACCCCCATAAGTGACCCCGGTGGTGATCGCCTGCGGATCATACTCTAAAAATCGGTCAGCAACTTCCGTACCTTTAAAGTCCGAGGCAGCCAAAAGCTCCTCGAAGCCGGCTTCCTTTGCAAAGGTCAGCTCCCACTGCTGAGTTTCTTCATTCCACAGAGCAAGGATGGCCTGTGGTTCGCGTGCTAAAACTTTGCCTGTCTCTGCATCGCTTGCCGTCATCCAAAGTAAGGCTTGTGTTTTCATCTGGTTAAATTGAATATTATCCAGCGTAAGCTCACTTTGCTCTCGCGCTGCGAGTGCCTTAGGTAGCTCTGCATAGAGCAAGGATTCTAAGGTAGAAGCTCTGCTAGGGGTTGGCGATGGTGTATGCGGGGTGGGTTCAGCGTTAGAACCCCCGGCTATGATGAGATAAACAGAGATGCCAAGCAGGGCGATTGCGGTGAGATATAAAAGCGTAAATTTGATTTTGGGGTGCTGCTCTGGTTCGCTTTCGGGCGTGAAGGTCTGATTTTTCATCGATTGCCAAGCCTATTATCAAAAGAATGACTTGTAACCAATCGTGCAATATATATGCCAAAACTTAGATCCCCCTATCCCTTGGTTTACTCAAGCATTTAATGCTTAATCCAGCCATTCCACAATGGTAGCTTCGCCTTGCCCGACGCCTACACACAGTGTTGCCAGCCCATAAAACGGGCGTTTCTCCTGCGGAGCACGCCGGCGCATCTCATAAAGCAGTGTGGTAAGGATGCGCGCACCAGAGCAGCCCAAAGGGTGCCCGAGCGCAACTGCCCCGCCATTAACATTGGTGATTTCATGGGGCAAGCCTAGATCGCGCATCACAGCTAAGGTTTGCACCGCAAAAGCCTCGTTGATCTCAGCCAGAGAAATATCACCAATCTTCAAGCCGGCACGTGCCAGCGCTCGGCGGGTAGCTTCAATAGGCCCTAAGCCCATGATGCGTGGCTCGATCCCAGAGACACCGCTGCTAATAAAGCGTGCCATCGGTTTGAGGCCTAAAGCATGGGCTTTTTCTGTGCTCATCACCAACAATGCGGCTGCCCCATCGTTGAGCCCGGAGGAGTTACCGGCGGTGACGGTGCCATTGGGCTTGAAAGCCGGTTTGAGGCGGCTGAGAGCCTCTAAGCTTGTATCCCGTCTCGGACGTTCATCCTGGGAGACGACCACTGGGTCACCTTTGCGCTGAGGGATGCTGACAGGCAGGATTTCTTCAGCAAATTTGCCGCTATCCTGCGCTGCCACCGCCCGCTGATGACTCGCGAGGGCAAACTCATCTTGCACCAGGCGGGTGATGCCGGTCATCTCGGCGATGTTCTCAGCGGTCACGCCCATGGGGTCAGTGCCATACAGCGCTTCCATGCGCGGGTTGACAAAGCGCCATCCAAGGGCTGTATCGTAAGCAATTAAGTTACCGCCGCCAGTGTTTTTGGAAAACGCATAGGGCGCGCGGCTCATACTCTCCACGCCTCCGGCGATGTAAACTTCGCCATCGCCTGCGCGAATAGCCCGCGCAGCTAAGTTGACCGCAGCTAAACCGGAAGCACACAGGCGGTTGATCGTCAACGCCGGAATCTCTGGAGGTAAGCCAGCCAGCAATGTTGCCATACGCGCTACGTTGCGGTTATCCTCGCCGGCTTGGTTGGCACAACCCATATATACCTCATCAATAATGTGAGGATCGAGATGATTGCGCTCTACGACGGCTGCAATCACCAAAGCAGCCAGGTCATCTGGACGTACGGCTGCCAAGGCACCATTCAGGTTGCCGATAGGGGTACGGATGGCATCCACCAACACTGCCTCACTCATGGTTTGGCTCCTTAGGTAAGTTATGCTTTTATTTTACCCGATAGGGAGGTAAGCTGGTCGGGAATAAAATGCTTGAAATCTATCTATCAACAGAATTACGCTTTTGGCTATCTCGGTCAAGTTTTTTCGAATGAGTAGTTAGTCGATATTAATTATATAAAATCTATAGCTTATGTTAACCTGATTTTGAGGTATACTAAAAAAGTAAACTGCTAATCTCACCAGAAACAAGCAGAAAACATTTAATCTATCTCAACAAAAGGAGGATCTGCATGCCCGCTAAGGGATGGGTAGAAATCAACGAAAAGTATTGTAAAGCCTGTGAGCTCTGTGTTACAGACTGCCCATTTGATGTGTTGGCGCTCGATATCAAGCGTCTCAGCCCCGCTGGTTATCATCCTGCGATGATGGTGAAACCAGAAGCCTGCACCGGCTGTGGCATCTGCGCCGTTGTTTGCCCCGATGCTGCCATTACAGTCTACCGCGGCGAACGGCCAGCCGTGAAGCAAGAACAGGAGGTGGCTCATGGCGCTTGAACTCATCAAAGGAAATGTGGCTGTGGCAGAAGCAGCCGTCAGGGCTGGGTTAGTCTCCTACTTTGGATACCCCATCACGCCTCAGACAGAATTACTGGAATATTTATCGGCACGCATGCCGGAGCTTAACCGCGCCTTCGTGCAGGCTGAGAGTGAACTCGGAGCCATCAATATGGTATACGGCGCGGCTTGCACCGGCAGGCGCACGATGACCTCCAGCTCTAGCCCCGGCGTCAGCCTGATGCAAGAAGGGCTTTCATATATTTCTTGCACGGAGCTGCCTGTGGTTATTGTGGATGTGGTCCGCGGCGGACCTGGCTTAGGGAACATTGCTCCCTCTCAATCAGATTACAACCAAGCCACCCGCGGTGGTGGTCATGGCGAATACCACCAGATTGTCTTAGCCCCAGCTTCCGTACAAGAAGCGATTGACCTGACTACATTAGCTTTCGACCTGGCAGAAAAATATCGCAGTGTGGTCATGGTGTTGATGGACGGCAGCTTAGGTCAGATGATGGAGCCTGCAGAATTGCCGCCATTCCAGCCGATTAAAACCGAGATCCCTGATTGGGCTGTGCGCGGGATCCCCGGGCGCGGTAAACATGTTTTGACTTCAATCAACATTGACCCGCCAGCCCAGGAACGCACCAACATCCGCTTGATGACCCGCTGGCAGCAAGTTGAAGCCAATGAGGTGCGCTACAAAGGGTATTACCTTGAAGATGCAGAATACTTGGTGGTGGGCTATGGCACCGCCGGCCGGATTTCGCTTTCAGCAGTGCGTGCTGCCCGCGAAAAAGGCATCAAAGTTGGCTTGCTGCGGCCCATTTCTTTAGCCCCCTTCCCCTTTAAGGTACTGAGTGACTTAGCCGAGCAAGTGAAAGCATTGCTGGTGGTGGAAATGAATAATGGCCAGATGCTCGAAGATGTGCGTTTGGCTGTGGCTAACCGCAAGCCAATTGCTTTCTACGGCCGCATGGGCGGCATGGTGCCTTTTGCCGATGATGTGCTGCAAGAGATTGAAGCCTTAGCTGCCGGTCCTCTAAGCCAGGAAGAGCATCCGCGTGACCGCTGGCTGGCTAAAATGCGCGTAGAGTTTGGAACAGGAGCATAATATGTTAGACACCGATGTAAAAGTGGTCTATCAGCGACCGCGGGGTTTTGAGGAGCTGCCTACGCATTATTGCCCAGGCTGCACTCACGGCGTTGCACACCGCTTGATTGCGGAAGTATTGGAAGAAATGGGCGAATTAGAGCATACCATTGGGGTGGCGCCGGTAGGATGTGCGGTATTTGCCTATAACTACTTTGCTTTTGATTTCGTTGAGGCGCCGCATGGGCGCGCGCCCGCCATGGCGACCGGTATCAAACGCTCCTTGCCAGATGCGACCGTTTTCACCTATCAAGGCGATGGCGACTTAGCTTCGATAGGCATGGGCGAAATTGTGGCGGCTGCTTCTCGTGGTGAGCTGATCACCGTAATCTTTATCAATAACACTAACTATGGCATGACCGGCGGGCAGATGGCGCCCACCACATTGCCCGGCCAGGTAACCACTTCCTCACCTATGGGGCGCGATGTGGAACGCCAGGGTTACCCTATCCGCACGGCTGAACTGCTTTCCTCATTGGATGGCGCAGCTTATGTGGTACGCCGCAGTTTGCACGATCCCAAGAATATTCGCATGGCTAAGAAAGCAATCCGTACCGCTTTCGAAGTCCAAAAGCAAGGCTTGGGCTTTTCCATGGTGGAGCTGCTTTCTACCTGCCCGACTAACTGGGGCATGACGCCAGCCAATGCGCGCGTTTGGTTAGCCGAACACATGGTCCCTTATTATCCAATTGGGGATTTCAAAGTTTCGTCTTCAATTGCCTACGATAAACCCAAAGGAAGGGACTAATGCAAACCGAAGTGATCATTTCTGGCTTTGGCGGGCAGGGCACGCTTTATGCCGGTCAGGTGCTGGCTTACGCAGCCATGGATGAAGGCAAGCAAGTTACCTGGATTCCTTCTTACGGTCCAGAGATGCGCGGCGGGACAGCTAACTGCACTGTGGTCATTTCTGATGAGGAAATTGGCTCACCGACCGTCAAGCACCCCAAAGCTGTGCTGGCACTCAACCTGCCCTCATTGGATAAATATGAGGATATGATTGCACCCGGTGGCTGCTTGGTTGTGAATGAATCCATGGTCAACCGCAAGCCTGAGCGCACGGATATCCGCGTGGTGATGCTGCCGGCAAACGAGATTGCGCGGGAAATTGGCAATGAACGCGCCGCCAATATGGTGATGCTAGGTGCCTTGCTTGCTAATATGGACATTCTTCCAAACGAGGCTTTGGAGAAAGCGCTCAAGAACCATACCGCTCAGCGATTGCAGAAATTTGTAGAGATGAACATTCAAGCTCTGCGCCGCGGCGGAGAATACCGCGCCAGCTAATTTAAGCTTTAAACGTTAACCGAGAAAGAGCTGCTTGAATAAAACTTTGCAGCTCTTTTTGGTTAAGAGAGTTTCTTGGCTTGCTGCTTGGACGCTGAGAATCAGTATAATTAGCCCAATGAGATATGGAAACAGAGTTCCTTCCCCCTAAGCGTACCGGTATTTGGGTGCTGCTCGTCCTTTTGTTGGGCGCCATTGCAAGCATCTTTTACGTCCTGAGCGCTGCATCGCAAGCGGCGCAGCAGACGGTTTTTATGGCTAACCTTTTGGCTGCGTTTGTCTTGATAGCTGCCGGAATATGGCTGCTCTTGCGGCTGCATACGCTGCTCACCACGCGTTACACGCTATCTCGCAGTGGATTGGAGCTGCGCTGGGGCTTGCGCCGTGAGGTCATCCCGATGCCAGAAATTGAATGGATCCGCCCGGTTTCCGACTTTAAATCCAAGCTGCCATTGCCAGCATTTAGTCTACCTGGCGTTTACTTTGGAAAAAAGCAGGTAGGAGGGTTAGGCGCGGTCGATTTTGCAGCAACTGAACGCCGCCAATTTCTCTTAGTCGCCAGCCATGGGCGCTATTTTGTCATCTCTCCGCAAGAGGAACACGTATTTTTAGACTTATTTGAGCGCCTAACAGAATTAGGAAGCTTGGAGAGCGCTCTTTCAATTTCTGAAGGTTTTGGTACGCTATGGCACCGCGTATGGAGTGATAGCGCTGCCCGCCGCCTAATCTTGGGCGGGTTGGCAGCCAACGCTGTGCTCTTGGTTTTGGCTTTTGCACTGGCGAGCCTGCAGCCCAATGTCACTTGGACGACGTTAGAAAAGGTGCCATCGCAACGCTTGCTGCTCTTACCGCTGCTCGGTTTGCTCGCCTGGTTGATGGATGCATGCGCTGGGGCAGTCTTTTACTTGCGAGAAGCCATAGAAAAACCAATAGTTTATCTCTTATGGGGGATGCCTACCATCCTCGCGCTCCTTCTGGCGGCTGCAATGTTGATCATGGCTTTCTAAATGGAAGTTATGAATTTGCTAAGTGGAAATATTGTGATCCGAAATTTCGTTTTCCCATGCTATAATAAACTCCTTAGGGGATCAAACAGCCCTTTGTGGTGATTAAGCCTATGAAAACCGTGTGCACCTTAACAAACCTACATCGCGGCTGGCTGGCGTTTATCGCTGTGCTGCTCTTCCTTACCAGCTGTCAGAGCGCAACCCAAACCCAAGAACATACCTTGCTTATTGCAGATAACCAGCAGCATTTATCCACCCCTACTCCCACTCTGATGCCGACCCCCAAGCCTTGGTACACTTTTGCACCCTCCAGCCTGCCGGCAGTCACTGCGGTACCTCTGCCCGCCTCTAAGTTGGATATCCCAGACGAAGTTCAAATCTGGCTCTTTTTAGGAAGCGATCAGCCGGCGCCTTATACTGGACGCACGCCAGCATTCCACTTGGCTTTTGTCAACCCGCGCTTAGCTAAAGCCAGCTTGGTTTCCATTCCGAGCAGCCTATTTGTTTATCTGCCTGGTTACACAATGCAGCGTCTGAATACGGCTTATGCTTTAGGCGGTATGAGCCTGGTGAGGGAAACTTTAGCTTATAATTTTGGTGTTGACGCTGATCGTTTTATAGTTGCAGACCCGCAAAGCTTCACTTGGCTGGTGGATGACTTGGGCGGGCTGGAGGTCAGCGTTATCCTGCCCATCCGCGATGGCTGCAATGGCTTAGCTGCCGGGTTGCATAGTATGAATGGCGAGAAAGCCCTATGCTATGTATCGTATCTTTCTGCTGAGGATGAGGTTGATCGCACCCGCAGGCAGCAACAAATTTTACAATTGCTCTTTACCAAATTAGTCCAAAATGGCAGGTTGGTGCAGCTACCCGTGCTTTATGCTTCTTACCAAGAGCATCTGGATACCAATTTTTCGCTGGAGGAGTTGCTCCTAAATGTACCCCTGTTTTTACGCTTAGGAGATCCAGCCCGGCTCACTTATTACTTACTGGGTTGGAACGAGCTGGAGAAGTGGCAATTACCAGATGCGACCCAAGCCACGGTTCTCCTGCCCAAGCCAGAAGCCGTAACCGCAGTTTTTGCCCAAGCCTTAGCAGACGTGTTGGAGCCCAGCCCGCTGAGTGAGATTGTGCTCACCTATGAGGCTCAGCTCACCCAGGCAGCCATCGCCACACAAACAGGATTGCCCCAAACGCCTTTTGCAACGCGGACAGCAACCACGGTTTTCACAGGAACGCCTACAAGCACACCACAGCCAGGTGCTACCATCACGCCCACGCGCACCCAGGTGCCAACCGCCATTTTCCCGACGCCTTACCCGGTGACGACGCTGGAGCCAACCAACCCGCCGCTTTATCCTTAAGTATTGGGCTGGATACAGTATTGAAGATGAGAACAACAGGCAAAAATAAACATCTCACAGCGACCAGAATATTTCTGGTCTGTGCCTTGCTGCTGATTGTTCTCAACCCGCAGCCGGGTTTCTCCTTGCCCTTGCCCTCTGAAGGTCCACAGCGTGTCGTTGTCTTGGATGTGGACTATACCATCTATGAGTGGTGGCTGCTTTCTTGGCAGACCTCGCAGGTAGTTTGCCAAATTTACACCGAAAACGAATCTTGGCCAGATAACAGCGAAGTTTTATACTACTGCGGCAAGGATATCCAGACGCGATGGATTAATACCAAAGCCTGTTTCTACGATGACAGCATCACCAACCCGCAGCAATGCCCTGGGCTTTATTTGCACTTGGCGCATGTCACTCCATCCACGCGTCAGGTGGAAGTTACTCTGCCGCCAGCGGAAGTGTTTGTTTCACTCACGGGGTGTGATAACTTAGCCGGCACCAATCGCTGCAGCTCGCTGCCTTATATGCGCCTGGAAGCACAGGAACCGCTGCCTAACGAGCAAATCATTCAGATTGCGGGCACTGTTAATGGGCTGCCCTTCACCTGCCCAGGCGATATATGTGATCTCCCCTTGGCGCCAACGGGTATGAATGGTGCTGAAATTATCTTTTGGGCAGAATCCAGCTTTGGCGATGCCAGCGAAAGATACAAGGCTCAGGTACGCGTGATCCCTTGGGGAGAATTTGCCAATCCTGATGCGCCCGCTGCCGATACCCCCAGCTATTATGTCGATGTGCTCAGTTCCCAATGGAAGAGCGCATCTACTTCCACCTGTTCAAATATTTGGCAGGCTTTCCTGCCGGTGGATGGTGCTCCGGCGTGGCTCAGGACTCCGAGCTTATCTGAAGAACTCATTTCGACCAATGAATATTACTTGCTGGCTGGTTCGCTCATTCAGCAAGGCTTAGTGGATGCCAGCTCTTGCGAGAATGGCGGGCTGGAGGAAAACGGTGCAGCGAATGTATGCGGGATGGAACTCGCCCGCCCGGCAGTCAATGAATGGCAGAACCAGTTTAATGTCCAAATCCTGCAAGTAGCCAATGAAACCGGCGTGCCAGCCCAGCTAATGAAGAACATCTTCAGCCGCGAAAGTCAGTTTTGGCCGGGGATTTACCAAGGCATGCAAGAAGCCGGGCTTGGTCAGCTCACTGAACTGGGCGCGGACGCCGTGCTGCTGTGGAACCCTACCTTTTTTACGCAATTTTGCCCGTTAGTGCTTTCCAACGAGACATGTCAACGCGGATTTGGCAATTTAGATCTCGCCCAACAGGAAATGCTGCGCGGTGCACTGGTGCAAAAAGTGAGTGCGGCTTGCCCAGATTGCCCCTCAGGGATTGACCTGACACAGGCTAATTTTAGTATCAGCATCTTTGCGCGCAGCTTGCTGGCTAACTGCGAGCAAGTGGGTCAGATTATTTATAACAGCACTGGTAGAACAGCCGGGCAGTTAGCGCTCTACGAAGATTTATGGAAATTTACCTTGCTCAACTACAACGCAGGTCCAGGCTGCCTCTCTCAAGCCGTCCGCCAAACGGTAGGAAACAAACAAGCGCTCATCTGGCAAAACGTTGTGCAATACTTAGAGCCTGCTTGCCAAGCAGGTGTGGCTTATGTGGATGATATTGCTAATATGGTCGTCTCGGAAACACCAGGCATAGGGGATTTACTTTCCACGCCGGAGCCGGAAATTGTCCAGACCACACCTACACCTGTACCCACCGCCCGGCCAACGGCTACACCTACATCTATTTACACGCCTATGCCCACGGCGACACAGGGTCCCTACCCTGTCCTAACACCCACAGCATCAACCCCATACCCCTAAGAGTTCATAAAAGCTGAGAACTCCAATTATTGGAGAAAAGGTTTATTTTTGGCCGGAGCGTAAAGCCTCTAACTCGCGTTCAAGTTCAAGGCGCTTTTCTTCGCCGGCTCGGCGCACTTCATTTTGGATATTGTAGATGTATCCGCGGATGCTTTTCTGGCATTCCTCGCCGGTAAAGGGCGTATAGAGCAGCACCAGGATACTGCCAATTATGCCCCCTAGAATTGCACCTTTTAGAAAACTACAAGTTTTGCTCATCACAACCTCCTTAATGGAACGGTACTAAAATTATACGGTATTTTTGCACATCAAGCTGAGGGGGAG
>DICP01000004.1:0-1138 GCA_002417685.1 Candidatus Mesolinea sp. UBA5823 | reverse complement strand
TGGGGTGGCAACAGTTTATTGGACACTGGCCTCCCTTATTTCGAACTCCAATGGACTTAGATAACCTAAGGTCGAATGGAGCCTTTCACGATTGTACCAAATCTCAATGTACTCAAATATGCTAGTTTTTGCTATTGCCCTGCTCTCAAATACGCTGTCCGCACACTCTCCTTTCAACGTGGAGAAAAAACTCTCCGCACAAGCATTATCATAACAATTTCCCTTGCCACTCATGCTGATCTGGCAGTTTTTCTCACGTAACAAATCTAGATAAGCTTTGCTTGTATACTGGCTGCCCAGATCACTGTGATGCAGCAGTTGTTCTGGCGGCTGTCTCCAAGCACAAGCCATCTTCCAAGCCTCCATGACCAATGCAGAGGTCATTCGCCGTTGCATTGACCAGCCCACCACGGCTCGCGAAAACAGATCCAATATCACGGCTAGATACAACCAGCCTTCTTTGGTGGGGATGTAAGTGATGTCAACAACCCATTTCTGATTAGGGCGCTCTGCACTGAAGTCCTGATCAAGTAAATTGGGGGCTTTTTCATGCGTCTCTTTCGCTTGGGTGGTTTGCGGATGCCATTTCTCGACTTGTTTGGGCACCATGCCCTCTGCCTTCATCAATCGGCTCAAGCGGCGCCTGGAGGCGTTGATCCCTGCCATTTTCAAGCTGGCCTGAAGCCGACGTCCACCATAGGTCCTTCGGCTCTGGTTAAATATGGGCTGCATCATGCGCTTTATCAGTTCATCTTCCATGGCATGTTTCCCTGGTTGTTTCTTTTTCCAAGCATAATAGCTACTGCGGCGTACATGCATTATTTCACATAGTATTTCCACCAGATGCTCTTCTTTCTGTTCCTGAATGAACTCATAACGCCCTACCCGCTCCGGGAGAAAATGTTCAAGGCTTTTTTTAAAATATCTCTTTCCTCCGTCACCCGACGTAGTTCCGCCCGCATGGCCTGAAAGTCTTCTTGGCTCACGGTTTGCCCTCCGTCTTGATGGTTTTCTTGACCATACTTCTGAAGCCAGCGCGAGAGGTTGTTATCGCTGATCCCAAGTTCACGGGAAATCTGAGCTTGGCTCTTGCCACTATTCTGGATCAATGCAACCGTCTCCCTTTTGAACTCTTCGG
>DICP01000111.1:28784-35416 GCA_002417685.1 Candidatus Mesolinea sp. UBA5823 | reverse complement strand
TGCCAGCATTAGGACATTTCTATTTAGCCATGACACGATGCACTTAAAAAATAAACGAAAAACCGTCAGTATTGAACTGACGGTGGTTGTCGGGGCGCCGGGATTCGAACCCGGGACCTCTTGCACCCCATGCAAGCACGCTAGCCGGACTGCGCCACGCCCCGAACATTTTTGATTATACATGCCCATGAGTTTATGTGCAAGCTTTTTTACTCCACGAACCTCCCTTAAATAAACTGCGTTCTCAGATGAAATCTATATAAAAATATTGCCTTGTGGTAAAATAATGCAAACTTTATCCAATAAATCATCTTGAAGCGGAGCATTTACCATGGCATCCTCTCTCTCACAGGGCATCGAAGCAGCAAAATCTGGTCAGATGGAGCAAGCCTTAGCGCATCTCAAAGACGCTATCGTTGAAGAACCCGAGAACGCCGATGTATGGGTGTGGCTAGCTGCAATCATCGAAGATGAAGACAAACAAACGATTTTTCTCAAAAAAGCCTTGGAGATCGATCCCAACAATAAACCTGCACAGCGCGGCTTAGCTTTTATTGAACGCAAGAAATATATTCCACCCAAACCGGGAGAAAAACTTTCCGATTACACCAAACCCATTGGCGTGTTCAAAGCTGAACCTGCCAAATTCAGTGTGGAAAGCACTCCACAGCCCTCTGCTGAGAGTGCTCTAGCAGCCGAAGTAGCTGAGCCTGCTCAGCCAACCGAGGAACCTGTATCGACGCCCACTACTGAAGCAACCTCGAACGAAGAGAGCGCAACAGCTCTAACCACACCACCTCTTCGCACGCCTACTGCATCGAGCCGCAAAGCTTGGGTGGACATTCTTATTTATGGCGTGATTTTGATGGCTTTCGTTGTGATTGGGATCCTCATCGGAACCACCTTACTCAACGTCGATATACCTTTCTTGACTAAACCCACCCCCGTGCTCTCTGTGCTGCCACCTTCTGAGGGCGTGTTTCTCCTCGAAAACAGGCAATATACTGAAATGAAACTGAGCTTGAATGCACCGCAGACTGATGATGGTATTCCACCCACTGCTCAAACTCAACCCCAGGTTGTGATCAACAACCAAGTGATTAGGCTCGAACGCTTGCAATTCGTTGATGAAGAAGGAAATCCTGTGGCTTTCACCACCGTACCAGCAGAAAACAGCACTGCGATTCTCGCTCCGCAGGAAGCACTCGAGCCAGGCCGCTATTGCCTTGTTTTCAACTTAAACGCTGACAACGGCGAAGCACTCTATTGGTGCCTACAGGTTGAATAAAATATCGGGGTCAAAATTCTTAAAGGACGTGCAATTCTCAATGACACAAAATAAAATGAAACTTGAAATCCAGGAATCCCAACTGGATTATTCAAACTTTGGATTAATTCTTACGAAAAAGCTCTTAGCTGAAACCATTACCCAATTTGAGGTGTATTCTCCTCTCATTGCAACCAAAGCCCGTGCTGGTCAGTTTGTTATGCTGCGTGTGACGGAATTAGGCGAACGCATTCCACTCACGATCGTAGACCGTGATCCTCAAGCCGGCGCGATCACCCTTATCATTCAAGCGGTGGGTAAGACAACCCGCCTCCTTTGCGAGCTGGAACCGGGCGAGAAGATCTTGGATATCTTAGGCCCATTGGGTACACCATCCGAGATTGAAAATTATGGCAGGGCGCTGATTGTGGCTGGAGGTGTAGGCGCCGCAGTTGCTTTTCCCGTGGCAAAAGCTTTAAAGGAAGCCGGTAATCGCGTTACTGCGATAGTTGGTGCACGGTCAAAGGACTTAATTATCCTCAAGGATGAATTTGAAGCCATTTCCGATGAAGTTTACTTCACCACAGATGACGGCTCTTTTGGTTTTCATGGCTTCACATCCATGCAGCTTCAGCACCTATTAGACCACGGCGCGCGTTTTGATTATGCCTTAGCGGTTGGCCCGGTGCCTATGATGCGCAGCATTGCCGATATCACCAAGCCATACCAAATTCCAACGAAAGTCAGCCTTAACCCAATTATGGTGGATGGAACCGGTATGTGCGGCGGCTGCCGAGTGCAGGTAGGCGATCGGGTGCGCTTCACCTGCGTGGAAGGCCCAGAATTTGACGGGCACTTAGTTGACTTTGACACTTTGCAAATCAGGAACAGCACATATAACCATTTGGAAACTTGTCGGTTAGAGCCTAAACTTGTCGAAATCCAGACTGAGCTGCCAGAGCCTATCGTAGAACCTAAGGCCCGCCAAGTGATGCCGGAGCTTCCGGTTGCAGACCGCATCCACACCTTTGACGAAGTCGCGTTAGGTTTCACCGCCGAGCAAGCCCGCCTCGAGGCTGCGCGTTGCCTGCAATGTAAAAATCCCCGTTGTGTGGATGGCTGCCCAGTCGCGGTGAAGATTCCCCAATTTATTCAGCTTATTTTGGAAGATAAACTCACAGAATCAGCCCTTCTCGTGCTGAAAGACAACACCTTACCCCGCGTTTGCGGCCGCGTTTGCCCACAAACAGAGCAATGTGAAGGCGCTTGTATCTTGAATAAAAAAGGGAAAGCTATTGCCATCGGTGCACTCGAGCGCTACGTATCCGATTATTTAGCGGAGCATCCTGTTGAGAAAGAGAAAACAGAAATTGAACCCACCGGTTATAAGGTCGCTTTGGTCGGCAGCGGACCTGCCTCATTGAGCTGTGCAGGAGACTTAATCAAGGCGGGTCATGATGTAACCGTTTTCGAAGCTTTCCACGATTTTGGCGGCGTGTTACGCTACGGGATTCCCGAATTTCGTTTACCTAAAACCATCGTCGGCAAAGAAGTACAGCAATTAGCCGACCAAGGAGTAAAGTTTGTGCCCGATGTGCTCGTCGGCGCTACCCTAACGATCCAGGACCTGCTCCAGCGGGATGGGTTTGACGCCTTGTTCATCGGCACAGGGGCTGGCTTACCTAACTTCCTTCACGTCCCAGGCGAAAACCTCATCGGCATTTATTCCGCCAACGAGTTTTTAACACGTGTGAATTTGATGAAGGCTTACCTTTACCCTCAGGCAGATACGCCCATCTTGGATATAGTAAATAAGCGTGTGGCGGTTATTGGCGGTGGCAACACAGCCTTGGATTCCGCACGTGTGGCGCTGCGCTTAGGAGCAAGCCAAGCCTCGATTATCTATCGGCGCAGTGAAGCAGAAATGCCCGGGCGTTTCGAGGAGATTGAGCATGCTAAAGCTGAAGGCGTTAACTTCGAATTCTTGCGGAATCCCATAGAATTCCTTGGAGATCAGGAGGGGCACCTGAGCGGCATTCGTCTCATCAAGATGGAATTAGGTGAGCCGGACGCGAGCGGCCGCCGCCGGCCAATTCCCATCCCCGATTCAGAGTATGAGATTCCCATTGATATTGTCATCGTAGCAATTGGAAACTCGTCCAACCCTATCATCCAACGCACCACACCTGAGCTTAAGTTCGACCGCTATGGTCATCTGGTCGTGGATCCAGAGACAATGGAGACTTCGCTGCCTGGCGTTTACGCCGGCGGGGATATCGTTACGGGTGGAGCCACCGTGATTCTGGCAATGGGTGCCGGGCGCAAGGCTGCAATGGCAATCAACCGCATGCTCTCCGAAAAAGCCAATACACCTGCGGTTAAAACCGAATTAGCTGATAAATAGTTCGGTTTATAGATACTGATTGGCATTGACGAGAAACACTATGTGTAGTATAAACATGTGAAGTTGCTGGAAGTTCAAGTTAGGTCATAACATCTAATCGAGAATGACCAGAAACATAAATATTTTTGTTTAGAGTTGTCTGGAGGATTAGAAAGTTATGGCAGAACGTGAGATTGGCACTGTTAAATGGTTTAACAGCGAAAAAGGATATGGCTTTATCGCCCGCGAATCGGGAGAAAAGGATGTATTTGTTCATTTCAGCGCTATTATTAGCGATGGTTACAAGACCCTGAAAGAAGAACAACAAGTTGAATTTAGCGTCGTTCAGGGCGCTAAGGGCCCTCAAGCACAGGACGTCAAAGTCCTGAGCTAATGATTGGCTAATTAATTTTAATTAGAAAGAAAACCGGCTTGGTTATGCAGGCCGGTTTTTTTTATTGCTTAGCCTAGAACTTCAACTATGGTTTTAGCAAACTGACATAGTAACCGCGGGTATTGTACCAATCTGATGACCTTTCCAAGCTTGTGAGCTTTTTGGTGTTTCCCGTTGGTAGAGGATCCAATCGCCCAAGCTATCTACATAGCGAAATTCTTGTGGTGGGTGCAACCCGCCAACATCGTTTGCTTTGACGAGCAAGTACTTCACACCGCGTGCATCTAACCAGTTGAGGTCCGCGATGTTCTCCAATGGGTCGATATTGACGACTTTTCGGCTAAAATCTGCACCAAAAAGGCCATATTCTTGATAGTTTTGCGGCTTAGCAGCCACACCTACAGTTGCACCGCTCGGGATGGCTTCGGCTAAGTAGAGCATTTCCTTCGAAGAATACGACTGCCGTGTGAGCATATCGATGCGGTTCATCTTCCATATTGCTGCTCCGCCGATTACCTGCTTGGCAGGGTTGAATAGCACAACCATAACCATACTGAAAATTGAAATAGTCACAACGATGGCTTCAACGCCTTTTGCGCCCTTGCCTTGCAGCCATAAGGGGAAAAAGGCAGTGCACATCGCTGCCAAAGGTATAAAATAGCGTCCGTCAAACGGAGTCCATCCTGGCCGGATTAGGCTGCAAGTGATGAGCACGGTAAGAAAAAAAACAAAGGGCATGATGCGCAAGATGTCCTTCCGCTTGAGACCTTGCACAAAGGAAGCTAAACTGGTCGGAAAAATGAGCAGCCCACCAATGAGCCCAAACCATGCTTCGTCCTCTTGCAATTGGTAGAGCCTGCCCCAGGTAAAGCGATGTGCATCCAGCGTCGCAATGTCGCCTTCCAAATTCAGACCTAACGGCGTAAAAACCAACCTCGCGAGCCCGGCTTTAGCGGACACTAAAGCTTGCTGAACGGGCTGTGGCAGCCAAGAGAAATCCAGCAGCTGGTAAAACCATCGCGTAGCGTTAACGACAATGTACTTTCCAAGCGGCATTTCTTCGGCTACTGCTGCACTCGTCATTTGGGCAGCATCTGGTCCTAAGGGCGAGCCAAAATAAACTGTGTTGCTAACATAAATCGGCGAACTGAACAGCAAAAAGCAGAGCAAGGTTACCCCGACCCATTGCAATACCTGCTTGAAAGAATAGCGGTAAAAAACGAAACCCAAGAGCAGCATCAGCACCATCCCTGGCAGGTATGCTGCAATCGAAAAATTCGTACCCACAACAAGCGCTAAGGCTAAGGCAGAAAGCAGAAGATAAACAAACTCTCGCGTTTTGCCCCAGCGGTGGAAGAAATAAAATGTCGATAAGAACAACCAAGTGCTAATCAGATCGTGGCGCACGGAAGTGAGATGCAGCTGTACCACCGGTAATGTCAGCCAAATTAATGCGGAAAAGACTGCATTTCGCCGGCTAAAGCCTAATTCCTGAGCGAGTAGATAGATAATGAGACTCGTGACCAAGCCGGCTAACATGGGAATGTAAGCTATAAAATGATCGCTATTGGTAAAAACCAGCGTCCACAAATAAACTAACTGTGCGTTGAGCGGAAAGGAAAGCTGCCAGACAAAAGGCGTCTCCCATGGAAGATAGGAACCTTGTTGCTTCCAGCGCACAATGCGTGCTACGTGATAAGAGAGAGCATCATTATTATTCGGCGGGACGATGTAGTTTAGTACCACCGATAGTAGCAACACACCCGCCACGCAAATGGCTAGAATCAAAAGAAACCAGTTCTTTCGCTCCTTACAGAACGCCCCAAGATTTATCTCTACTTTAGATTCCGGAATGATTTTTGGTCGTTGTGCAAGCAGCCAGCTAATAGCGCTCACCAAAAGCAAACCCGCCTGAAGCCCAAGGACCACCTGTTGCGAGCCCAACCCTTTGAGTTGATTGGCAATCGTAAAAACAAACACCAAGCAGGCAAAACCCACCAAAGCCCAAGCCAAGATGGTTTCACTCCAGCGCTTGATCTTAAGGTGAGCAGAAAAAAACAAAGTGGTCGCAATAAGTACAAGAATCGAGAAACTGAAAGCCATAATAGGCTTTAGTTTACCCTAAAATGCGGTCAATTTGGCGGTCAGCAGAGTTGACAATGAATGCGGACGTTAACAAAAAACCCTTCTATGCAAAGAAGGGTTTCAGTCGGGGCGGGCGGATTCGAACCGCCGACCTCACGGACCCGAACCGTGCGCTCTATCCGGGCTGAGCCACGCCCCGACGGACTTCTATTATAGCTATTTTTAGTATTTCTACAAGGCAATTTTTGACTTGGTGCGATTCACCGCGGTCCTAAGCGGCCAAACTGGCGCTCGAGCAGCGCTGCGCTCAGGTGGATCATGGTCGGTCTGCCATGTGGGCAAGTACGCGGCGAAGTGCAGGCTTCTAAGTTGAGCAGCAAGTTTTTCTGCTCACTTTCCGAAAGCTGCTTGCCTGCCTTGACTGCCATGCGTTTACATACCCGGGCAGCAATGCGCGCTTCCACTTCTTCGCCTAAAGGCTCTTCGTTTTCCTCAAAATCTTC
>DICP01000111.1:27346-28692 GCA_002417685.1 Candidatus Mesolinea sp. UBA5823 | reverse complement strand
CCCAATTTTTGCAAAACCGGCAGCTGAGGTGTAAGCACTAAAGCCTTTTCTGTAGACATTTCAACGACCACCGGTTGCACTAATGCTTGGGTCGGTACCGCGGCAGCGCGGTATTGCGCCATAAGCTGGTCAAAAAGCACACGCTCGTGGGCAGCATGCTGATCAATCAGGTAGAGACCATCCGGACCCTCCGCAACGAGATAAGTCGAGGCGACCTGCCCGACTAAACGCAAGAGTGGTAGATGTTCCAACGGTAAAGGCGCTGATTCTGGTCTAAGTTCTTCCGAGACCACCCTAGATTCATCGTTTGCGCTGCTAACCCACAAAGCGGAATCCTGATCAGGCTGCAGAGTGATATATGAGGATGGTTGGCGCCCCCACAGAACCCTTGTGTTTATTTCCGGAATGGGTGCATAAGCCAGCAAACCGCGCCGAATACCGCGCTGAATGGCACTGAAGAGCTGATCTGGCTCACGGAAACGCACTTCCGCTTTGGAGGGATGCACATTGACGTCTACGCGGTTTGGAGGCAGCTGAATGAACAGAATCGCAACCGGATAGCGCCCGACCATGAGCATGGTGTTATAAGCTTTGATCACCGCAGTAGTGAGCGAAGTATCTTGCACCCAGCGACCATTGACAAAAAGGGTGATATCCCGGCGGTGCGAGCGGCTGAGGGAGAGGCTGCTCACATACCCCTTGATGCTAATTTCTTGGGCGCTAAATTCAATCGGCAGCAGCTCCTTCGCATCTTGAGTTCCATAGAGTTCTTGTAAAATTTCTTTTTGGTTCCCACTGCCGGTGGTCTGAAAAATCAGGCGTCCATCTTGTTCCAAGGACCATCGGATATGGGGGTAAGCCAGTGCATACCGGGTTACCAAACCTGTAATTTGACGGTTCTCGGTATTATCCGTCTTGAGGAATTTTAGACGTGCTGGCACATTGAAAAATAGGTCCTCGACTTGCACTTCCGTCCCGGTAGGTGCTGAAACCGCCACTGGAGGGTTTATCCGCCCGCCATCCACACTTAAACGCAGCGCTACCTTTTGATCCGCAGTTTTAGAAGTAATCTGCAAGCGTGAAACCGAACCAATCGAAGCTAAAGCTTCGCCCCGGAAACCTAAAGTTTGGATATTGAGGAGATCATCTGCGCTGCTCAGCTTGCTGGTGGCATGCCGAGCCAGAGCTAAAGGCAGCTCTTCAGCAGGAATACCTATACCATCATCGCTGATGAGGATTTCTCTTTTGCCTGCCTGTCGCGTTGTGATGACGATCTTCTTTGCGCTTGCATCGATGGCATTTTCGATCAATTCTTTTACCACCGAGGCAGGCCGTTCCACCACTTC